>CALFXQ010000226.1 GCA_937958285.1 uncultured Fusibacter sp.
GGAGACCTTTCATGGCTAAAAAGAATTCAAAAGATTATAAAGGCAAAGACGACCTCCTCCTTAAATACTTAGAAACCCCCTTGTTACAAACCCTATCCACGCCACAAGTTTTAGAGGCCAATCACCGAGGACAAATTCAGGTGCGCCAATATCGAGCAAATGCTATCATTCACATGGATGGAGACACCTGCCGCGGAGCAGAGCTTCTTTTAGAGGGTCAATTATCTATTAGCCGCATCGATAGCGATGGCAATCATTTGATTATCACTCAGATGACCACCGGCAAACTCATTGGCGCAAATCTCGTATTTTCTGCCACTTCAATCTATCCAATGACGCTAACTGCCATTAGAGATGTCACCCTGCTATGGATAAGCCCCGAGGCTATATTATCCTTTATGCAACACTCGGAAGCTTTTTTAAAGTGCTTTCTAAAAGATATGTCCGACAATGCCCTCATCATTGGAAACAAACTTAAATTCTATGCCCAGCGCCCCCTTAAAGAGCGGCTTTTGAACTACTTACATGCTGAGGCAAGTCGTCAAAAAAGTGCAACCCTGCTACTGCCCATCACTAAAACCGAGCTGGCCCAGAGACTAGGCGCACAGCGCACTTCAATATCTCGAATGCTTCAAAAGCTAAGTGACGAGGGGCTTGTTACCTATTCAGGAAAGACAATTACCCTTCACACTTTTGAAGTTTAGTAAAGTGAAGGAACAAAAAAGAAAATGTCGCTTTTCTGTAACATGTGTTACCGACATTGTGATTTGGTTAACGTATACTCTAAGTGCTACAAAGCGCTATGAGGAGGTATCAGATGGCTATCGCCCTTACACACCCAGAGTTTGATTTGTTTTTTCAAGACCTTAAGCAATCCTATCGCATTTTTGGACCTATGCGCAAAAAGGGCAAGGGTGCCATGTCGGACACAGATGTCATCGATTATGGTCCAATCTCATCCGCTAATGATATCGTTTGGCTTGAGAAAAGTTTCTTTTCTCCAAAGGTTGTGGTCAACCCCATTAGAGAGACACTCTTTCATTTTGTCAATCAAAGGGCGGTCGTTCCAGAAATCGATGTGCAGCCTATCCTGTTACTCCTTCGCCCATGCGACTTAGCGGGCATTGATCGCCTAGATACGATATTTCTTCAAAATGGCGAAATCTCCGATTTTTACTATGAGAGAAGAAGAGCACTGGTAAAATTTGCAATAATGGGATGCGAAACAGGGTTTGATAGTTGCTTCTGTGCCGTAATGGGCACGAATAAGCCAAACCGAGATGCTTACGATTACGCCTTTATGCCAAGTACCAAGGGTGTTGAAGTTCACTTTGGCACCAGCACAAGCACCAGCACGAGTACAGACGCGAGTACAGACGCGAGTACAGACGCGAGTACGAGATTAACCGATGATATTGAACCCGCACTAGCTCCTGAGCACAATCGGCTCGCCTTTGAACTTCCCGATTTTTCCCATGTCACAATAGAGCAAATCTTCTCACATCCAATGTGGCTTGAATATTCCCGCCGTTGCATCGCCTGTGGTCGTTGCAATACCTCGTGTGTGACATGCAGTTGCTTTACCATGCAAGATATATATACCGACGACAATAAGCAGCTTGCACAGAGGCGCAGAAGGTGGGCGGGATGCCATATCGATGGATTTACCAACATGGCCGGTGGTCATTCTTTTAGGACAAAAAATGGGGAGCGCATGCGATTTAAAATCATGCACAAGCTTTATGACTTTCATCGTCGATTTGGCAAACACATGTGTGTTGGTTGTGGACGCTGCACCGATGTGTGCCCTGAGTATATCTCCTTTACAAACACCATCAAGAAAGTGTCTGAAATCATAGTGGAGGTAACAACGCATGCAAATCGACAATAATCCCTACCTTGCACTTCCCTATAAAATTCTTTCCATACAACGCGAAACCGAAATTGATTGGACCTTCACCATCGCCTTCGATGCGCCACTTGTAGGGGGGCAATTTATGCAACTGTCCATTCCCGGTGTTGGCGAAGCACCTATTTCCATTAGCGATTTTTCACCCGCTTCGGACAAATCGCCAGGCCTCCTGCATATGACCATTCGAAAAGTTGGGCGATTGACGGATTCAATTTTCGAATTAGTGCCTGGCGATATGCTCTTTATGCGCGGGCCCTATGGCAATGGTTTTGATGTCAGTTTACTAAAAGACAAACATGTCACCATCATAACCGGTGGCACAGGCACAGCCCCTGTAAAGAGCGTGATTAGGTCAATGGTCTATGGCAGTGTGCCTACCTTATCAGCTCGCATCGTATGTGGATTCAAGTCTCCCTCAGATGTGCTCTATAAAGAAAACCTCTCCCTTTGGCAACAAGAATCACTAGGTACCAAAACTAACATTCTACTGACCATAGACCGGGCCACAGAAGATGATACACCGTGGTCAGGTGAAGTAGGCCTTGTCACTTCCCACATCCCTTCACTTGGAGATACAGAGCAATATGGTCACATAGACCCATTAAATGCAATGGCCATTGTAGTCGGACCGCCAATGATGATGAAATTCACCACCTTGGGGCTTATAAAAGCAGGGTATCTGCCTGAGAACATTATCGTTTCTTTCGAGCGCAATATGAGTTGCGCCATTGGAAAATGCGGCCATTGTAAAATCGACGAAACCTATGTGTGTTTAGAAGGACCCGTATTTAATTATGTCCAAGCTGCAAAGTTGTTGGATTGAGGAGGGACCATGAGTATCGACCGCAAGATTGTGACTAAAAATGCCTATCGCATCACAAAAAAACGGGGTTTAACTGCCCTGAGAGTGCGTGTTCCAGGTGGCCATATGGAAGCGAAACACTTTGGTCTATTACAAGAAATCGCCATGACTTATGGCAATGGCAGTGTGCATTTAACCACACGTCAGGGTTTCGAAATTCCAGATATCGACTTCTCAAATATGGCAGAAATCAACGTTAAGATCCTCCCTCTTTTACAGGATTTAAATTTGGCTATAGAGGTTAGTACAACTGGTTACCCCGCTGCGGGTACCCGCAATATTTCTGCTTGTATTGGCAACAGAGTATGTCCTTTCGCCAACGATGATACCACAGCGCTGGCCCAGCGTTTGGAACGGGCGGTGTATCCCCATGACTTCCACTTTAAAATTGCAGTAACAGGATGTCCCAATGATTGCATCAAGGCTCATATGCAAGATTTTGGGATAATCTGCATCACTGAACCTCAATACGATGCCTCGCGGTGTATAAGTTGTGAGGCCTGTGTGAAAAACTGCAAGAAAAAAGTGACCGGTGCGCTGAGTATGGATGCCTTTAATGTGTCGCGCAACCACGACCTCTGTATTGGTTGCGGTGAGTGTATACTCAAATGTCCAACAGGCGCATGGTCTCGCAGTGATCAAGTCTTATATCGCATGGTGATTATGGGCAGAACGGGAAAGAAAAACCCGCGTATTGCTATGCCCTTTATTAAATGGGGCGATCAAGATACCATGGTAAAGATTATCGAGAATACTTATGCTTTTGTAGAACGCTATATAGACAAATCTTTGCCAAAAGAGCACATTGGTTATATTGTCGATCGAGTAGGCTACCAAGTCTTTAAAACTGAAGTGCTCGAGGGCATTGTCTTAAATGACGAAGCAGAAGTTGCCGAGCATATCCAATGGGGTGGCTATTGGTATAAGGACGGCTTGAATTTCTAGAGAAGGTCTGTGCATAAAGGAGGTCCAACATGTCTGAACACTTTCAAATCGAGGATTTATTTAATGCCATCATTGCCCTCGAGGGTATTGGCAACAGAAACTATAAGCGTCTAAGCGCTAATGCACACCAACAAGCGCTGAAAGATTATTTTAGCTTGCTTTCCGATATGGAATTAAAGCATAAAGCCCTATTTGAGTCCATGAAACACAAAATCGTCACCTTCCCTTCTCAAGATCTGTCGGATGAGTATTTGGAATACATTAAAAGCTTACTTGCAAATACGATGCGCTTTGTGCGTTTATTCGAGGTACAAGCTGTGAATCCAGAGGTTTACGAGGATTTTGATTCAGCCTTCGATTTAGCCATTGGTTTAGAAAAAGACGCCATCCTATTTTTGAGCGAGATGAAAGTCATTCTGCCAAGGGAATTTCATGATGTGTTAAATCAACTGTTAGATGAGGAACGTTCACACCTTAAATATCTTTACGATTATCGCACTTCATCTGACAAAACTTCAAAGGTGTGAATCAATCCTCTATAATAGAAACAGAGAAATTCACTTAAAAACTCAAGGAGAAAACTATGTATCCAGAATTGCTGTCCGCCTTTGTTTCTGCCGCTCAAAACAAGGAAAAAATACTCAAAAACAGCTTGTTGCGTTATCTTTTACTTTCAGTGTTTGCAGGTTTCTTTGTGGGCCTTGGCATTTTGCTGATTTTCACCATTGGCGGCCAACTTGGCGACATCCCTTCTAGAAAGCTGATTATGGGTATGACCTTTGGCATTGCCCTTAGCCTCGTCATTATGGCCGGTAGCGAACTCTTCACCGGAAACAATATGATTATGACTGCTGCATCGCTGGAGAGACAAGTAAGCTGGGCCACCACTTTTAAAATCTGGATTTTTTCGTATTTAGGCAACTTAATCGGCGCTATTTCAGTGTCGGCAATTTATGTTCAGACCGGTCTAGCAAAAGCAGGCGTGCTAGACTTTATCAACGCTACTTCTGCCTTAAAGATGAACGGCGACTTTACGGAGTTGTTTTTTCGTGGCGTTCTTTGTAATATCTTAGTGTGTTTGGCCGTGCTTATTTCTTTTAAAAGCAAAGAAGATACGGCAAAGCTCATTATGATTTGGTGGTGTCTCTTCGCCTTTATTACATCTGGTTATGAGCACAGCATCGCAAACATGACCTTGTTTTCTACAGCTCTCTTTTCACCGCATCCAGACGCTGTGAGCTTGTCGGGGGCCCTGCATAATCTAACTGCGACTACCCTCGGCAATTTTGTAGGTGGCGCGGGGTTTTTAGGCTTGGGCTACTGGTTTATCGGCCATAAAAAATAGTCTTTAAAAGATCGAGAAAAGGTGTTATTTTTGATTGGAAATCCACTCAAAAATAACACCTTTTCTCGGTCTGTAGGGTATACTAGCTATACAGGGCCACAATCACAAACTAAAATGCCTATTATGAGGAACCTAAATGAATCCGTCAAAACCCCCTTGGGTCAGAGAAATCACAAAGTTTTTAACCGCTCAAACCATTTCCCTCTTCGGGTCTTCCCTTGTTCAGTTTGCAATTATTTGGTATATCACCCTCGAGACAAAATCCGGTGTGATGATGACCCTATCTACGCTGAGTGGGTTTTTACCACAAATTCTCATTTCTTTTTTTGCTGGGGTTTGGGCTGATCGCTACGATAGAAAGCGCATTATTATGGTTGCGGATGGTGCCATAGCCGCAGCGACCTTAGTCTTAGCTGTTCTCTTTTTGCTTGATTATAAATCCGCTTGGCTCGTGTTTCTAGTCCTTGCAGTAAGATCCTTCGGTTCTGGTATTCAAAGTCCAGCGGTAAACGCAGTAATCCCTCAAATCGTGCCCAAAGACTCTCTCATGCGAGTCAATGGCATAAATGGCACCCTGCAATCGATCACTTTTTTAATTTCTCCTGCCCTTGCCGGTGTTCTATATGGCACCTTTGGTCTTGTGGCCACCCTCTTTGTCGATATCACCACTGCTCTTTTAGCGATCTTAGTCATGACAACGCTCAATGTCCCCTTACACCAACGAGCGCTTCAAAAGCAAGAAAGCTCTCACTACGAAGATTTTAAGGGCGGACTCAAATATGTAATGGGGCATCGGTTTATTCGCAGTTTGTTTGTATTCTTCGCCCTCTTTATGTTCTTTATTGTGCCAGCTGCCATTCTTTCACCTCTCTTTGTGGCCCGTAATTTCGGTGGCGAAGTGTGGAAGCTCACTGCCAATGAAATGCTCTTTAGTTTAGGGACGGCCCTGGGTGGTGTGCTGGTTTCCCTTTGGGGTGGTTTTAAAAGGCATATCACCACAATCGGCGTCTCTTCTATATGCTTTGGTTTGTTGACTACCGCGATGGGCTTGTCTCCAACGCTGTGGATTTACTTAGTTGTTATCTTTGTGACGGGCATTTTTATTCCCTATTTTAATGCTTCTACCATGGTTCTCTTTCAAGAACACACCGAACCAGAAATGCTAGGGCGCGTTTTTAGTTTTAACCAAGTGATTTCATCTGCTGCTTTTCCACTTGGAATGTTGGTCTTTGGACCCTTGGCAGATCAAATGCAAATCTCTCATTTAATGATTGTCAGCGGCATCTTGCTGGCGATCATCGGAGTCGGTGTTTTTTTCACACCAGCCTTTAAACGGTAACATTTGATACCCCTATTTTTATCGATCCTGTGTATACTAAAGTCAATCCCAAGCAAATAGCGCGGATGATTTAGCCGCGACAAAGAGGAGACCACATGTTGCCAAAACACGCAGTTTTGCAGCGCCCAAGAGGCGAAAAACGAACTTATGGCATTACACCTAGAATTCCAGGTGGGTTTGTCACCCCAAAAATTCTTAGAAAGCTCGCCGACGTTGCCGAAAAATACCATGGCACGCTTAAAATCACATCTGGTCAAAGAGTTGCCATTTTGGGCATACTGCCTGAAGATGTTGAAAATGCATGGATCGATTTGGGTATGGAACCCGGTGTACTATCGCCCTACTCTGTGAAGAACGTAGAAATGTGCCCTGCATCTTTTTGTAAACGCGCGAAACAAAACTCCATGAAACTCGCGATGCGCCTGGAAAAGCGCTATTATGGCGCCCCAACGCCAAATAGAACGAAGATTGGCGTTACTGGATGCATGAACGCCTGCACCAGTGCGAACTCAAAAGATATTGCCGTATTGGCCAACGAAGAAGGTTATGTGGTTCGCGTCGGTGGCAGTGCAGGTTATTACCCAAGATTACCAGATTTCATCGCAGATAAACTCACAGACGAAGAAGCCTACAATATGGTAGAAGCTGTCTATAACCACTACTGTGAAACGGCTAACCCCGGTGAGAAACTCGGCGATTACATTGATCGAATTGGCATTGTTTTGTTTAGAGAAGGCGTCTTAGCACGCTTTGAGTCCATGAAAGAGGAGCGTACAAATGAGTAAATTCTTGGCACCCATTCACTACTGGCTATACGGAAAAATTATGGCGATGGAGGACATTGAGTCAAATCTCTTAACTGCATTAAAAACGCCAGAACTTGAAACCTTTCACCATACACTTACTGACACTTTTGGTCCTTTACTTGGCGATACGCCACTCGAAACGATCATCGATCAAGGTAATATTCACGGCTGGCTACAAGAAAAAATCAGTGCCGTCGAAACAAGACAGGCAAAGCTGATTGACTTCGCCATTGCAAAAGGCGACGCAAAAGCGATTAAAGAAAAGGTATCACAAATTTATCAGCAAGAAGGGCGCGACTTGGGCATTTATCGTGCAGATAACAAAATAGAATCTGCACCTGCCATCTTTAAAGCCCTTGGCGATGTATTGCTAGAAGGCATGCCCTGTGACCGCGTCAATGTGATTAACGATCAAGACGACGATGCCATTCGATGGGACGTAGTCGCTTGTGTGCATGAAACCTACTGGAATCAAGCGCATCTTTCAGTACAAGATTACTATGCATTTCGAGCTGCTTTTTCAAAAGGATTTGTGGAAGGTATCAACCCACATTTCACTTACGCCTTCGATAACACATCTGGTCAAAAACACGCCATCTTCAGACACAACTAACCGATAAGGAGAGACTTATGATTACTAAAAACATGCTTATTTCAGACATTCTTCAGCAAAAAAGAGAAGCTGCTGGCATTCTCATTAGCTTTGGTATGGGTTGCCTAGGTTGCCCTTCCTCACAAATGGAAAGTTTAGAGCAGGCAGCGGGCATCCACGGTATCGACATCGAAGCTTTAATCACCGCCCTCAACGCATAATCTAGCATACAAAAGAATGGCCATTGTCTGTGAAGTGCATCCTATCACAGTGACAATGGCCATTTTTATATTTCCTGAACAAAGGCATGATAGTACTTGCCCAAAACTGAAATGCGATAACTCTTATCGCTAGGGCGCTTGTAATTGCATAATTTAGTCTCATACAATCGCATGTGTGCATCTTGCTCAAGCAACAGGGTTTGAGCCTCGCCTATACCCATTTGTACAAACTTAATGGTATCTCCTGGCCGCATTTGACTTAGATTTCTCAGAAAGACTTTTGGCACAATGGCCACCTTTCCATAGCCACCTGTGGTCCCTGCATCGTGTAACAATACGAGGGGTTGACCATCCCCAGGCACTTGAATAGCGCCTATTGCATTTGGCTCAGAAAGGATGTCTGGCTGCGACGCTTCGCGGTATTCAAGGGGTGCGCCCTGTAAGCGATAACCCATGCGATCACACTGCTGTGTCAATGTAAACTCCTGGTGGTAAAAGCGCTTAAGCGAAGCATCACTCAGCCGCTCTGCTTGAGGACCACACATTACAGGTATAACCATGGCGTTAGCATGCGGCAAAAAACTAGCCAAAGCTGCAGCCTCTTCTAGACGATTTCCAATATGTGTTAGACAATCGCCATTAGAAACATCACCCTTTCCAAAGGTGCATGTGTCGTCGCTTTTTAAGGACCGACCCAATATACCGCCCATTTGAGATTTTAGATGGGTAGAGGCGCTTCCTAACACCTTCGCCACTGCAATGCCCCCAGAAAAAGCCATCCAACACCGCGCACCCCAACGCGCGGCACCAACTTCTAAAACATCCCCCACATTGAGCCAGTGGACCTCTCCCATTGCTACAGGTATGCCATTAATCATCACTGGAAACTGCGAAACATCTGGGGATTCATAGGCCAAGCTGTGACCCACAACGGCGACAGCACCTTCGCTTGTCACTTTGAGCTTGGGTCCTTTCAAAAGCACTTCGAACACGGGGGCATGAGATACATTCCCCAATAGAGCATTAGCCAAACGCACAGCGGGGGCATCCATTGCGCCTGCATGTGCTACACCCATACTGAGATATCCTTTGCGACCTAAATCTTGGACACTTGTCATCGCCCCTGGGTGAATCACGTAAATTGCCATGAGCGCCCTCCATCTAATTCCAATCGGCGATAGACCTCTGGTTCTATGGGCACAAAAATCACAGTATCTCCAGCGCGCAACTTGGCAGGACTTTCGCTTTTAATATCGAATAGTAAAATCGGACATCGTCCTATAATTTGCCAGCCACCCGGTGTTTCCTGAGGATAAATGCCCGTCTGATAGTCTGCTATGCCCACAGAGCCTGGAGGAATTTTTAATCTCGGCACTTTGAGTCTAGGCGTCTGAAGCGAAGGGTCCATGCCACCAAGATAAGGAAATCCAGGTGAGAATCCAAGCATATAGACCCTATAGTGCTGTGATACATGTCTCTTTACAACCTCTAAGGCTGTCAATCCCGTATATTCAGCCACATAAGTTAGATCTGGCCCAAATTCTTCATTGTAACAAATGGGCAATTTAATCATTCGACCCTCTAGAGCTGTGATGTCTATTGAACCTCCAGCTGTTGTGTTTCTTTTGTCCATTTCTGAAACCACATCGTCGAGCAGCCCAATAAATTCTGGCAGCCATTTCTCTAGCTGCATTAAACCCTCTAACCCAATCTCCAGCGCCAAAGTATGATAACCAGGAACAGTCTCTTCAATATAGGGGTGCTTTTCAAAGCAATTGTTCAGTGCGATAACATTTTCGTTGATCAAGGCATCGATGCGTTCTGGAAAGCGTATAAATAGCTGACTATCCCCCTGCCATGCTAAGGTCATGAGGCCGAGGCACGTCTCTTTTGACCATAGCTTACCACTATACATGGCTCGCCCCTAAAGTGTTAAAGGCGCTAAACACAACCCCTTCATTTTCTAGGGCACCTCGCAATTGTTCTGCAAACAACACCGCAGATGGGTTATCGCCGTGAATGCAGATTGAGTCCACTTGAATTGGCATCAAATTGCCACTGATTGTCTTGACTTTGCCGTCGATAACCATGCGCTTCACATGCTCTATTGCCCGGTATGAATCGTGAATCACAGCTCCCGATTGATTGCGACTGACCAAAGCGCCATTATCTTGATAGGCGCGATCTGCAAAAACCTCGTGAAAAACGGGAATGCTTCTCTCTTCGCAGACTTTGGCAAAGGGGCTGCTAGATAAGGCCAACCAACCCAGTTGGGGTGCGGCTTTTGCGAGTGCCTCGATCATTGCAAGCGCATTATGACCTTGCATGGCACTATTGTACCAGGCACCATGCAATTTAACATAGTTTACATGAGCACTTAAAGATTTACCCATAAGCGTTAAGGCACCCACCTGATAAAGTAGATCTCCCACTGCCTCATCATCGCTAAGTTGGAGGGCGCGTCGACCAAAGCCCACAAGATCGCGATACCCTGGATGGGCACCCATTTGAATGCCCTTTGCTTGGCATTTAAGCAAGGTGTTTTTCATTAATATGGGATCGCCTGCATGAAAACCGCAAGCAATATTAGCCGAAGTGATAAAATCGTAAAGCTTTTCACTTTCGAAAGATGCATAGGCACCAAAGCCTTCTGAAACATCTGCATTCAAATCTATTTTCATAATTTTGCTCCTTAACACATGTCCTCTTGTTATCATACAACACACTGCGGTATAATGGCACTATCAAAAGAAAAATCCCATTAGGGAATAGAGGGGGGTACTATGCAATACAATAACAATCGTGCGGTGCGTGCCAATTTAATTTTCATTTGGCTCTTTAGTGGATTATTGTCATTAACCGCATTTATTAATGGCGGCCCAGAATATGGCTTTAGGGCATTAGCTGCCACCGTAGCTACCGCAATTATTGCGACAATCATCTATTTCTTGCCCCTACCTGCAGTTTTCAAAGGGCAATCGATGATTATTATACCCTTTTTAGCATCGGTAGGACTTTCCATCATCAATGGTGGCGTGGCGCGCATGTTTAATATTTATATGTTAGCCCTAGTTATGCAGGCTTTGTATTTCAACTATAAGCGCATGGTCAGTTACGGCCTGGGCATGGTTGCCTTAATCCTGATTTTATACTTAGTCAATCCACATTTCCTCATTAATCCCGAGATGGGCCTAGGTGATTTCGTACCGCGCTACGGTGCTTTTGTAGCAATCTATTTCGTCCTTGTTCTACTCACAAAGTGGGGTGCTCAAACCCTTCAAGAAGCTCAAAATCAGCAAGTTGCCAGCGAAAATGCCTACCAAGCTATGCGCCAAGTCGCCGAGTCCCTCAAAATCTCTGCAGACTTATTGCAACAAAACGCCATTGAAAGCCAGCAGCGCATGAACCACAGTGAGCGGGCCAACCTGCATGTATTCGATGCCATTAAAGAACTCTCTAGCAGTGTTTCTTTTGCCACACAAACCATCTCCAATGTAGAGTCCAATGTCGAAAAGGCCAGCGATATCGTGAATGGTACCTATTCTGCCATGACAGAGGTAAACTTCGCCTTTGGCGCACTAAATTCCGACTTCACAGCAAGTGAGGCCAATGTTGCGCGCATGAGTCAGGCCTTTGAAAGCATCGCTTACAGCGGGCAAAAGACAAACGAAACCCTCAAGAGCCTCACTGAGCGCATGCAAGAAATTCAATCTTATTTAGATGGCATTGCCAATATTGCCGATCAAACCAATTTACTTGCATTAAACGCCTCCATTGAGGCGGCGCGTGCGGGAGAACACGGTAGAGGTTTTGCCGTGGTCGCAGACGAAATTCGCAAGCTCTCTGTTACCTCCAGCGATTTTGCCAACAATATTCGCACCATAACACACCGACTTTTCGAAAGCAGCCAAGAGGCCCTTGCAAACGCAAAGATTGGATCTGAGGCCTTAAATGATGGTTCCCTGCAAATGGACCAACTCAATCAAAGTTATGTTTCTGTCCACGACAATTTCACCCACGCCATGCGAAAGCTCGAAGAAGAATCCAACCTAATCGCAGCAATTTACTCTGAATTTGAAGCGCTGCAAAAGGGCATAGATGCCATTAGGCAAACCCTCGATCAAAATGCAGAAACCTTCCACCAGGTACAGCATCAAGTTACTGAGCAAAACAATCTCTCTAAAGAGCTATCTGAAGGCGTGAGGAGCGTAGGTGTTATTGGCGATCAACTACTAAAGCAGGTTAAGCAGCTGGTCAGCTCGTAGTGATTACACTTTCAAATGTTAATGCAACCCCTTTCAAGTCATTGGAGGGGGTTAAATTTTTCTGATTTTAAGCAACTGGATTGTCAACTGCCTTTTGTTCCTATATAATGTAATGCGGTGAAATTTAAATTACATTTGAGAAAGTGAGCCCTCCATGAGTATATTAACCGTGAAGAACTTGACCCACGGCTTTGGCGCCCGAGCCATATTCGACGACGTTTCCTTTCGCCTTTTAAAGGGTGAGCACATTGGCCTAATTGGCGCCAACGGAGAGGGTAAATCCTCTTTTATGAGCATCATTACCAATAAATTTGAACCCGACGAAGGCACCATCGAATGGTCCAAGCGGGTCCGCGTTGGCTACCTCGATCAGCATACCGTACTCGAGCCCGGTCAATCCGTTAGGGATGCACTAAAAACGGCCTTTCAATACCTCTTCGATCTCGAGACAGAAATGAACGACATGTTTATGCGCATGGGTGATGTTTCGGAAGATGAACTCAACGTGTTAATGGAAGAAACCGGTCAGATTCAAGATATTCTCGAGCACAACGACTTTTATCAGATCGATGCAAAAGTTGAAGAGGTCGCTAGAGGTCTCGGGTTGATCGATATAGGCCTAGATCGCCTTGTCAATGAGCTTTCAGGCGGACAACGGGCAAAAATTTTGCTCTCTAAGCTCTTGCTAGAAAAACCCGACATCTTGCTTCTAGATGAGCCTACTAACCATCTCGATGAAGCACACGTCGAATGGCTTAAACGCTATTTGCAAAATTACGAAAATGCCTTTATCTTAATCTCCCACGAAATAAGCTTTATCAATAGTGTTGTAAACTTAATCTACCATATGGAAAATCAAAAGCTCGACCGCTATGTCGGCGATTACGACACTTTCCTTGGCGTTTACGAGGCTAAAAAATCACAGCTAGAATCTGCCTACAAGCGTCAACAACAAGAGATCTCAGACCTTGAAGACTTTGTCGCACGCAATAAAGCCCGTGTTGCAACCCGTAATATGGCCATGTCGAGACAGAAGAAGCTCGATAAAATGGACCGCATCGAACTGGCTAGAGAAAAACCAAAACCAGAGTTTAACTTTGTCTATGGCAAAACATCTGGCAAGGATGTGTTTATTACAAAAGAACTTGTTATCGGATACGAAGAAGCTCTCTCTAGAGCCCTCAACTTGCGTATGGAGCGTGGTCAAAAAATTGCACTGGTCGGCGCCAACGGCCTTGGAAAAACGACCTTACTTCGAAGCATTCTCGGAGAAATCCCCGCCCTTTCAGGGGAGGTTACTCTCGGGCACGGCCTTCAAGTTGGCTACTTCGAACAAGAAATCAAAGGTGGCAACCGCAATACGTGTATCGAAGAGGTGTGGCAAGAGTTTCCAAGCTACTCACAGTTCGAAGTCCGTGCAGCCCTCGCCAAGTGCGGGCTCACAACTGAGCATATCGAGAGCATGGTCATGGTGCTTTCTGGTGGTGAGCAGGCAAAAGTGCGCCTATGTAAGCTGATCAACAGAGAAACAAACTTCCTCGTTCTAGATGAGCCTTCCAACCACCTAGATGTCGATGCAAAAGAAGAGCTAAAGCGCGCACTTAAGGCTTATAAGGGCTCTATCTTGTTAATCTCTCACGAACCCGATTTTTACAAAGAAATAGCCACAGAAATTTGGTACTGCGAAGATTGGACAACAAAAATCGTCTAGAAAATGCGTAAAACATAAAGTATCAAGCATAAAGCTTAAAGCTAAACTCAAAGACAAAAGCAAAAGGCAAAAACAAAAACCGAGCAAAACTGCTCGGTTTTTCTTTGTTTACTCAAAGGCTGCTTGTTGTTCTAGTCCCAGGGCTCCAGGCGCATTTAAGATGCGAATCACCCATTCTATTTGGGTCTTTAGCATATTCATGTCGATAGCATCTGCCGTATCGGCGTCGGTATGATAGTTATCGACCGGACCTGCGGCGAGCATGACCGATGGAATCCCCGATTCTGCAAAAGGCACGTGGTCACTACGCCCCATCTCATATGAAACGGCTGGGAAGCTGAGTGCCTCAGCAACTTTTAGGGCATTAATGGCCAAAGGCAGTTGATCTTGCTGGTTAATGGTACTCAGCTGAAGCTCTGTGCCAATACCAACCATATCCATATTGATCATACCAACAATATCATCGAATGCACTGCCACCTAAGGTGCTAATAAAATAGGTTGAGCCGTTTAGCCCCGTTTCTTCGGCGCCAAAGAACACAAAGCTAATATCCACTGTTAAGCGCTCTTTCTGAGGTAATGCCAACTTGGCCAACTCTAACAGTGCAGCGGTACCAGAGCCATTGTCATTGGCTGCTGGTGTATCTACGCCGTCGTAGTGTGCACCGATAACGATTCGCTTCGACACATCACCAGGTGCCTCTAAAGTGGCAATCACATTTTCGGAGGTCACTTGTTCCATGGAAACATCTAAACTCAGGGTCAGTTGGATGCTGTCGTTTTTTGCAAGGGCTTGTGTCAACTGTAATCCAAGAGCCGTAGAAACGCTAATTCCGGGTACCATCGACGGTTCCACAAGCGTTGCCTTTACCGGTTCATCCCCTTCTGGATCGTAAAAAACCGCACCGATTGCACCCATCTGATAAGCGCGCATTGCCTTGATGTAAAAATACTCACCACCCCGTTTTATCAGAACGAACTTGCCCTTAACTTCTTGGGCCGAAAACGCATCTTCTGTACCCATACCCACATCCACAAGTTCACCGCTTAGTCCCTCTTTAGGTGTACCAACACTATACTGAAGCGCATGAACAGAATCACTTGGCACCTGACCATCGTCGAATCCCTGAATGCCTTGTACCTTCAACGATAAAGCCTTCACCTCAAAATTTTGAAAGGGAAATGACTGAATCTCTGGAGCATATCCCATCGAAGCCAACGCCTCCTCAAGGTAGCTCACCGTGCGGTCCTCGCCGCTTGTACCCGCCATTCTACCTGCATCCTCTTGAGAAAGCCATTTTAAGTGTTCTTCTAGTGCGCTCACATCTATCATTTCTATGCTCTTGCCTATCCAATCCTCAGGCGCCTCATTGCTCACTACAGGCTCTGTCTTTACCTCACATCCTACCAACGATAAAGCAACCACCACGCAAATGACCCAAAGTAAAGGGTGCTTTCTCTTATGAATCCCACTTCGATCCATGTACACGTCTCTTATACTCATGCGCTTCCCTCCATAAAAATCTCACTTTAGTTGTGCTCCAAGCCACTGGAATCAAGAGCAATGTTGCCAATAGCCAAACATAAAACAGTTGTGACATCTGGTCAATTGGCCACTTATTTGACCACCATCTCAGTAAAGGCAGGTGAACCACATAAACAGAAAGAGGCTCTGCACCCAATAGAACAATCCCATAAAACAGTGGATTCATATGGCTAGAAACCACCTTTTGCATCGACAAGACAAGCACAGCTAAAATACCTATGGTGGCCAGCATAAATCTAGGTTCAGGTGGATATTTAGCAACACGCATCCAGTCCATCCAGGTGTCGGGCTTGAGGGGGTAGCTCAGTGCTACAAAAAGAGCGAGTGCTGTCAGCGCCACCAATGCCACTTTCTTAGGTGCCCAAGGAAAAATAGGCAAGCCATAGCCAAATAGCATGAGTCCAAACCATGGAATAACCGGATAGAGTATGTAAATTGACCACTGGCTGCTCACCTCTATCCACTGTGGCCCTCCCACTAAAACACGCCACCACTGAGCACTGAGCAGTCCTTCTACCTGATGAAGTCCAGTCATGGCAAGAACAAAACCGACACCCAGGCACCATCGACTTTCACATTTTAAAAAGAATGTCATCGCGACCATCGAAACACCAAAAGCCCACATAACTTGCAGTACTGTAGGACCTTGTCCCTCAAACCACCACCTCGAAAGAAAAAGAAACTCTAGAGCAATAAGTGATAAACCGCGTATTAAAAGTCTTTGTTTTAGCAATTTGTCGCCAATGCCTTTGTGCCTCGAGAGCTTCAAACTGATACCCGCGATTAAAAAGAAGCCGCTTGCGCAAAGATGGGTAATCCAACGTGCCAGAAAGAGCACCAAATCCGTTGCCCCCACGCCCGTTGGATCAGGTGTTGGCCAAAACATCGTCCTTACATGATCTAGTACCATAAGTACGATAAGCAACCCGCGAAAAAAATCCAAGCTCGGGTCGCGATTTCTCACTTTGATTTCCACCCTTTACACCACCTTTGTTCCCCTTATTTGTCGCCAAAATTTTGATGCTCACTCTAAGAATACCCGCATTATCTGTAAATAATTTGAATATTCTGTAATAGGAATGGAACAAATGGACATAATTTTGCCGAGATACACCCATTCATATCTGGGTATACCTCGGCTGTGTTGAAACTAAGCTTCAATGGAGAACGATGCCACTATCTTTGAGATATCATCGGAAATACGCGATAAATTTGTGGAGCTGAGGCGGATTGTCTCCATCATAGTGAGTTGGGATTCCATGGTCGCAGAGATTTCTTCTGCAGCACTCGCCGATTCTTGTGTGATCGCCGATATGCCATCTATGCCCATTACCACTTGATTTTTTCCAGCTTCCATCTTATTCATAACGCCATTGAGTTGATTCAATTCGCGCATTGTCTCATCAATAGAAAGTGCTATATTGTTAAATGCTTCATATACCATGCCCATGGCACCAGAAGCCATACCTACAGCTTGCTCAGAGATAGTCATATTGGTCTTTGTACCTTTGATTTCCGAGAGAATTTCGTCGATAATCCCCTGAATTTGATCAGTAGAGCGCGATGTTTGTTCGGCCAATTTGCGAATCTCATCTGCTACAACGGCAAATCCTCTTCCTGCATCACCAGCCCGAGCTGCCTCAATTGCCGCATTTAGAGCGAGTAAGTTAGTTTGCTCTGCAATACTTTGAATGGTGTTAATGATTGTGCCAATTTGCCCCGATTGTTCGCTTAAGTGTTCCACATGCTCCCCTAATGCAACAGTGGCTACGAGGGTTTCATCAATGCGTGAATTGAGGTGGTTGACCTCTACCATACCACTTTCATTGCTAGAACGCACTCGCGTGGTTACTTCATTGAGCACCGAAACCCCTTGAACGCCTTGTTGAATTTGTGCTGCCAAGTCAGACAGCAGTTCAGCGCTTCGTTGAGCATCTTCTGCTTGTTCTTGAGCGCCCTTTGCAAAATCTGATACCGCACTTGTAACACCCTCTGTAATTTGGAAGCCCGCATCCGCACTTTCATAAAGGACAAGTGTGGTATCACCTAAGGCACTTACGTCGCGACTCAAGCCATGAATCATTTGATTCAAGTGATTTCTCAAAGAGAGTACAGCTCTGCCAATAATGCCAGTTTCATCTTTGTACCTAGAGATTTTCTCGGATTCAGCTGTTATGCGTAGGTCGAGACTTGCCAATTGCTCCACGAGTTTTGTGATATTCATTATGGGTTTTGTAATGCCTTTGCTTACCACTAGGCTCAAAGCCACCGCAAGCACCGTGATCACTAAAACGCTGCCTAGCATCACAATAACAGCCTGTGTAAGTGCACGATTGGCTTCGATGCGCGCTTTTGCGATGCGCGCGTCGATGTCGTCGATATAATTGCCAGTGCCAACCACCCACTGATTGTTCGATTCGAGTTTTACATAACCGCGTTTTGCAAGGGCTTCTGTTTCGTTTGGCTTTGGAAAGTAGTACTCCAAATAGCCCTGTCCGTCGGACTTTGCCATACTTATAAAAGTTTCGACAATACGCGTTCCCTTTTTATCCGTCAATTCTAATCGATTTGTCCCCTCAACGTCTTCTTTACCGAGAAGTACCACGTTTATGCCTTCTAAGGTATCTGCCCAAAAGTAACCGCTCTCGCCATATTTAGCTTGTCTAATGATGTCAGCTGCCAATTCTTGCCCTTCGCCCTGACTTAACACACCGCTATTTACAGCACTTTGAACGGCATTGAGACTGGAAACAACGGTTTCAGTGGCCATTTTTATGCCCAAATCGTAATCGCTCTTTAGAACGGTCTCGAGTTGATCGATACGTGAGTTATTGCTTGAAGACAGCGACCACAAGCTCAAGCCCCCGATACACAAAAGCATTAAGACAATATTCACAACTACCAAAAGCATTATTTTACTACTGATTTTTCTCATAAAAAGACCTCCCCCGAGTAGTAGTCTGTTACATACCCTCGGTAGGGAGGTCTAATCGCTTGTTGTAAACACTTTTAACAAGATATCTGTATGACAATTTAGCGCTATATCAACGATTACTGATTTTTTCGCTTAGAAAACTCTTCAATCTGCTGTTTTGTAAATTCTTCTAAACGCTGCTTCATTTCATTTTGAGCGCGTTTTATATTCTCAAGTTCATTAGTAAGTAAGCCATCGCGATGACGATCTTTCTCCATAAAGTACATAGACAAACCACCTAAGCCCACATGCGTACCTACTGCCACGCCCATTTGCATCATCATGATCTCGCCCTCAAAGTCGGTTTCTTGCTGAATTAACTGCTTAAGGTTCTCTGCATATGCGCGGTCTGAGGTGTATCCCACAATGATAAAATCTGTTAACTGTGGATCGTTTCTGAGCTTAAAGGCATCTATCATATGCGCCAGAACGCGCTTTCTGCCTCTTTCTTTTGCCACAATGGCACCTTTTCCATCGCGCATGCTCATAATAGGTTTGATTTTTAGAAGTTTGCCTATCATTGCGCTGGCATTTGTCAGGCGTCCACTGCGAATGAGGTTATCTAAATCGTCTACTGAAAGAAAGTGCTTTACGTGCTTCTTAAAGCTTTCGTTAAACTTAACCACATCGTCAAAGCTCATCCCCGCAGCGCGTAAATGGGCACTCTTCAATATAAGGTAACCACTGCCATGACTCATACACAAACTATCTACCACATGAACCCTCGCATCTAATTTCAGTTCATCAAATAGATCTTTTGCTATGATTGCAGATTGGTATGAACCACTAGTACCACTGGACATCGTAATGCATAAAATCTCTCGATGCCCTTGATCTACGGCGTCTTTCATAAGATTGACAAAGAACTCCGGACTTGGCATAGCCGTTGTTGCGGGTTGCGAAAAGCCTTCCATCATGGCATAAAACTCGTCAGGTGTAATATCTACACGATCTGTATAGGATTTACCACCCGCCACAATTGACAATGGCGCAATGCCAATATCGTACTGCTTTAAAACCTCATCCGACAAATCACACGTAGAATCGGCAATAATCTTAAACATGCACTTTCCCCCTGTTCGACAATATGGTATACTATTTCCAATTTATTGCATGACGATTGTCAATAAAACTAAACTTCCAATTAAAGAGAGGTGCCTAATGAAACCAAAGCAGTATGTCCCCACAGAAACCCTAATGGATGCGCTGAAGGCTCACGAAAATTACGTTGATTTCTTAAGAGAAAACGAGTCCGTTCTTGGGCTAGATGACTTTAAAATTGCCATTCGCCTTCGCATGTTCGAGACAGGTAAAGAACTCGGCGACATTTTTAAAGCCGCCCATTTAAAAACAAGCTATGCTTATCAAATCTTAAATGGACAACGACAGCCTACCCGCGACAAAATTCTGCAATTTGCATTTGGTATGTCACTCAACATCGAAAAGACCAATCAATTGCTCTCATGTGCGACTAAACAACCACTCTATGCAAAGCGAAAAAGAGATGCTGCCATTATTTTTGCAATTTTACATAGCCAATCTATCGAGACCTTAAACGAACACTTAATCCTTCAAGGGTTCGAACCCCTCTATACCGATTGATTTAAAGAACTCAGTACATAGTCTTCCATGGTCTTAGCTACAATTTTAGCATACTTGACGGCTTCTACAACCGTGCGCGCACCTGTTACCACATCTCCTGAGGCAAACACACCTTTTTTTGTGGTCTCTCCACTCGAGCTGGTTTCTACAAGTCCCTTGTGACTAACGTGTATCTCAGGGGCATGAGAGACGATATTTGCTCTTGGACCTTGGCTAACGGCTATAATCACACTATCAAAAGGCAAGTGCTCTGTTTCTCCACTTTCTGTATTTTCTACGACAAGATGATTGCTGGTAATCGCCACTGGGATTTTATACGTTTCAAAGCGAACGCCATCAAGTCGTGCGTAGTCTACTTCGTAAGGCCTTGCGGGCATAGACTCTATGCCCTTTCGGTAGATTACACTTACGTGCCTGGCACCATTTCTTAGTGCTGTTCGCGCCACATCCATGGCCACATTCCCAGCACCGATAACAGCAACGTGTTTTCCAAGACGATACACCGATGGATCCCGTAAATAATCGATGGCATAGTGAACATGTCCAAGGCTCTCACCTGGAATATTGAGCTTGTTGGGCTTCCAGACTCCGGTTCCAATAAAAATGGCATTGAACCCATCGCGAAACAGTTCATCGATCGTAATATGGGGGCCAATTAAGGTGTTTGGGCGTATTACGACTCCAAGCTCTATTAGCTTGTGCATCAGCCTTTCTAGTATCGATTTAGGGAGTCTAAACTCGGGAATGCCATATCTTAAAACGCCACCGATATGCTCATGTGACTCATATATGGTTACCTTAAATCCCCTTCTCGCCAAAATAAAGGCGATGGTAATACCTGCAGGACCTGATCCAATAATTGCAATTTGTCCTAACTTTTCTGCACGATTAGGCGCTTCGGCGGTATCTTGCCCTGTTAAATCTAAAAGTGACATGCTATAGTCTGAAATATAATGCTCAATACTGCTCACGTGAATGGGCTGACCTTTTTTTGCAAGAATGCAATTGCCCTCACATTGCTTTTCGTGAGGACAAACCAAACTACATACCAGCGAAAGCGGATTGTTATCGAATAGCTGTTGACCCGCACAGACGATTTGCCCCGCTAAAAGCTTTTGTATCATTTGTGGAATTTCGGTGCCTACAGGGCACGCCGCCTGGCAACGAGGCTTTTTACATTGAAGGCAACGCCTTGCTTCATCGATAATATGTTGACCCATTTTACTCCTTATGAAAAACACCCTTTAACGGGTGTTATTTTGGATTTAGCTGATTATTGAGATGCTTAATTACCTTTTCTGACCACTGAGGATCTGTGGCGTAAGATTGTCCGATGTCTTTTATGCCCGTGCCCTTATAATACTTGCCACCGGGTGTGAGATATTGCTCGGACAAATAAGAAGCTGCATCGAAAATGCTCTCTTCGACGCTGCCATATTGCCTTGCGCTACCATAGGGATTGCTGTCATAGGCGGTAAACCCAAATAAGTTCTTCTTGTCTTCGGCGATTGAACTGCGACCAAAATCCGACTCATGCGCTGCGAGTGCAGATAAAAAATATGCATTCACACCATAGGTATTCTCTGCAGCTTTAAAAGCTGCCCCCAGACCAGCCATGGGTGTGCCCGTCAAGACTTGATTAATTTGTTCTAGACTATCGCCGCTTCCAGTGCGCACATCGGTCGTTACCTGTTCCAAATTTGGCTTTGGTGCTATTTGGGGTGTAACCGTCGACACCTCTTGTGTTTCTCCACTAGCACTCAGTGCAAGGGACGCAGTAGAACCTTGTGTGACACCTAATCGCGTGGTTAAGATTTCTTCGAACCGCGCTTTCGCTTGTGAATAACCAGAATTTTGAACGCTTATCTGATCAAGTGGAATATGCATCACTCTACGGATGATCGCCATGATCTACCTCCATCGACTATACATTTAGTGTATCACACACTACTAAGTTGCGTCCACCTGCTTTCGCCATATAGAGGCGCTCATCTGCACGATTTATAAGATCCTCTATTGTCGCTTCATTCCAAATTGTACTGGCACCTATCGAAATTGTAACTGAAAGATCATGCTCTAGAGGCATTGGAATGGCATTTTGTCTGAGGATGCTAGATGCAACAAGCAGTCTCACTTTTTCCAAAACCCGTAGCTGATTGACCGCCGTAAGTCCTGGAAGTAACATTACAAACTCCTCACCTCCCCATCGCCCTACAAAATCCACACTCCTCGTGGCATGCGCCAGTGTTTGAGCCACCATTTTTAACACTTCATCGCCAACACTGTGACCATAGGTATCATTGACTGTTTTAAAGCGATCGATATCGATTAATGCCAGTGTATAGGGGAGCGCTTCAATTAAGTAACTCTGTTGCAGGCGTTTGAGAACACCTTCTGTAGCGCGTCTATTGGGGATTTGTGTAAGTGCATCGGTAAATGCAATAGCTCGCAGCTCCTCTTCGGAAAGGTCTTTACCAAACACATTGCTTTCATCGATAAAAATCTCAGCTGCGCCCACACGGTTGTTTGCCTCATCGTAAATGGCCATTGCCTTGACCTTAACTGGGATTCTATGCCCCTGACGGTGATGTAAGTAGACCCGCTGCTCCCTTAAAGTGCCATCTTCAATTGTCGCGTGTAAAGGACAACCACTAAAGCACAACTGTTTGCCCAACTCATCCACATGGTTGAGTATATTATCGTGACAATATGTGCCGAGCACTTGCTCGCTAGTGAATCCTGTGATTTTCTCTGCCCCTTTATTCCAAAAGGTTATTCGTCTGTCATTGCTAACAAAATAGATCCCTTCTTCTAGGGTATCGAGCATGTTTTTATACAATTGTTCGTCCATGTTATACCTCCACTTAAGTTTTACCCGCCAAATGAAGCGCCAATCTAAAATAGCGACCTATTCGGTCGCTATCTTTCGATGCCTTGGTATAATCGATTATCGCTTAAGTTTTAATGCGAATTTTCTCAATGCGGTTTTTATCTATTTCTTCGATAATAAATTCGATGCCATCTCGCTCTACTTTTTCGCCAACCTCTGGCAATCCGCCAATAAGGCCGATTACAAAGCCACCGATAGAGTCAAAATCCTCAGACTCTAGGTTTGTACCAATCATTTCGTTAACTGTGTCGAGTCGTGTACTGCCATCGACAATATACTCGTCTTCTTGGATAACTTGTACCTCTGGCTCTTCTTCGTCGTATTCGTCGGCAATATCTCCGACAATTTCTTCTACTAAGTCTTCGAGGGTGACAATGCCCGATGTGCCGCCGTATTCATCGAGCACAATAGCCATGCCAATGCGGTTATCGCGCATTTCACGGAAAAGATCTGAGGTCTTCTTAAACTCGTACGTATAAAAGGGTGGGCGTATAAAGTTGGCAATTGAGAAACTATCGTGGTCGCCTTCAAAGAACAGAAGATCTTTGACATATAAAACGCCTTCGATATGATCCATATTTTCACCGTAAACGGGAATTCTAGAAAACTGTTCTTCTTTATATACCGCCATAAGTTCTTTGTATGTAATGTCGATAGACACCGCAATTACATCTGCTCTAATGGTCATTACATCTTTTGATGGTGTATCGCCAAACTCGAATACATTGTGTATCATTTCGCGTTCTTCGCCCTCGAGAACACCTTCCTCGTGGCCGACATTGACAATTGTGAGCAACTCTTCTTGCGTAATAAAAGGAACGACCTTTTTAACAGATCCGCCAAATAAACGCACTACAAAATTGGTGACACTCATAAGAACCACAATTACGGGATTCAAAATCGTCACTAGAAATGCGATCGGTCTAATCACAAGTAGCGCTATTCTTTCTGAATACTGGGCCGCTAAAGATTTAGGGGTTATTTCACCGAAGATCAATACTAACAATGTCATGACACCAGTTGCAATTCCCACACCTTTACTGCCAAATATATTAATGGCCAAGGATGTAGCAAGTGCAGAAGCGCCAATGTTGACAACGTTGTTTCCCACTAAAATGGTCCCAAGAAGTTGATTAGGACTCTCTATTAGACGTTGTATTAATGCTGCATGCTTCACTTCTTCTTCTACCATATGCCTGATACGAATCTTGCTTAAGGACATTAGGGCCGTTTCTGAAGCTGAAAAAAATGCAGAACATCCCAATAAGAACATTAAAAAGAACATCTGCCACGTATCACTCGGGTCCAAGCGCTTCACTCTCCATTTCTGATTTTAAAAGTATTGTTGTTGAAAAATGCCTATCACTAAATATTATACCACATTTATTTTAAAAGTATCAACTATTGTGCTTTCTTTACACGTTAAGCGTAACCATGAGGATTTTGAGACTGCCATCGCCATGCATCTTTGCACATGCGCGCGATATCGTACTGGGCGTGCCAATTCAAAACTGCATTTGCGAAGGAGGCATCTGCATAACAAGAGGCAACATCGCCAGATCTGCGTGGTGCCATCTGACATGGTATTGAGACACCACTGGCATCTTCGAAGGCCTTGACTACATCTAAAACGCTATAGCCCACACCCGTTCCCAAATTGATGGCCGTCGCCCCAACATTGGCTTGGAGATAGTCGAGTGCACGCACATGACCAAGCGCTAAATCCACCACGTGAATATAATCCCTAACACCTGTGCCATCGTGTGTGTCGTAATCTTGACCAAACACGTTGAGATGACTTCTCTTTCCAACAGCTACCTGCGTGATGTAGGGCATTAGATTGTTGGGAATACCATTGGGATCTTCTCCAATAAGGCCACTTTCATGGGCACCTATAGGGTTGAAGTATCGCAGTAATGCAACGCTTAAATTAGAATCTGCAACACATGCATCGCGAAGAATGTCTTCGATAAACAATTTTGTTCTCCCATAGGGGTTTGTGCACATAAGTCGGCTAGATTCTTTTATGGGCACCGTTTCGGGATCGCCGTAAACCGTAGCCGAACTACTGAATACCAACTGCTTCACATTAAATGCTTGCATCAGTTCTAAAAGTACCAAGGTAGAATTAATGTTGTTTTGATAATACATAATGGGTTTTTCAACCGATTCACCTACTGCCTTGTAACCGGCAAAGTGAATCACGGCATGGATATCGTGGGCTTCAAAAATTTTGCGCATTGCCTCTTTATCGCAGCAATCTACCGGGTAGACTAAAAAATCCTTTTTTGTGATTTGCTGGAGGCGCGTATAGACCTCTGGTTTGCTATTGCTGTAATTGTCTACCACAATTACAGATGCTTCACTTTTTAACAGTTCTACTACTGTGTGACTTCCGATATAACCCATTCCACCTGTAACCAATATCATAGCGAACTCCTTGCCTTCGTGCTTTTAAGCTACGACTAATAGACGTTTTGATGTAATGCGATAATGCATAGATGCTTTAATCACAGTATATCGAAAAATAGTCTTCAATGCGAGGTAACTGACAAAACTTCACGAATTATTCACAGTTATGGTATGATGATTTAGTATCGCCTATACTTAAAAATAGGCAAACGACTTAAGAAAAGGAGCACCTCAATGACGCTAAAAAACAATAACCCTGCTGCCGGCGAATCGAACTTAAGAGATGTCGCCGAAAGTGTAAAGCTCACCGAATATAGCCACGGCGCCGGTTGTGGATGCAAATTGCCCCTCGACGTGTTATCTGAAATTCTCGCGCATACAAGAGATACCGGAAGCTTTCCCCAGCTCCTTGTAGGCAATGCCTCAAACGACGATGCCGCAGCCTTTGATCTGGGCAATGGCACATGTGTCTTATCTACGACAGACTTCTTTATGCCCATAGTCGATGATCCCTTTACCTTTGGCCGCATCGCTGCCACTAACGCCATAAGCGACATTTACGCCATGGGTGGCAATCCACTGATGGCCATCGCTATTCTGGGCTGGCCTGCTTCTAAACTACCTGCAGAAGTTGCCAGACAAGTTGTGGACGGCGGCAAACAAGTTTGCATCGATGCGGGCATTCCCTTAGCTGGTGGGCATTCTATCGATTGTCCCGAACCCATATTTGGTCTCGCAGTAACGGGTATGGTCAAAACAGAACAGCTAAAGCGCAATAGCCAGGCTAGCGATCAATGCACTTTGTTTCTCACTAAACCACTGGGTATTGGCATTCTCACCACTGCCCAAAAGCGCAAGAAAATAGCGCCAGAGGAGCTACAAGTTGCAATCGACGCCATGTGCACCCTCAATAAATCCGGTGCGGCCTTTGCAAAGCTTTCAGGTGTCAAAGCCCTGACCGACGTCACGGGCTTTGGATTGATGGG
>CALFXQ010000227.1 GCA_937958285.1 uncultured Fusibacter sp.
AATGTAGTTAACGAGTGTTTACCTTTTGTTTTTGTTAGAGAAACTATTGCGAGTAATTTGGTAGATTGCAGAGGTGTTAAATGATTCATGAATCAACCCGAGATCGGATAATGAATACGGCTTTAATGCTTTTTTCTCAGAAGGGTTATCATGCAGTATCAGTGCGTATGTTAGCTAAAGCGTTGGGCTTTAGTGAGGCGGCACTTTATAAACACTTCGAGAGCAAGCGGGCACTGTTTGAGGCACTAGTGGCCAGGCAAAAAATATGGACGGACCAGGCCATGGATGCAGCTGAATCCAAGCCCTATGAAGTATTGAGCGATATGGCATTTTGTGAAGTGGGGAAGCGGTTTTTTACTGATTTTTTAATGCGCGATGAGGTGATGTGCTTTTGGAAAATGGTGATTTTAGAGCAGTACGATGATGCCGAAATGGCTGCCATTTATCAGAAAGAATTGGTGACACAACCAAGAGCTTATCAAGCAGCGCTTTTTGAGCATCTTATTGCTATCGGGGCCTTAGCCGCACATGACCCAAAGCAACTTGCACGACAATTTTTTAGTCCGGCCCTAATGATTTATTTTGAACATCTGGGTCAGTATTTAACGAAGAAAGAAGCACTTACTGAGTTAGAGGCGCATTTTTTACATTTTAGAGGTGTTTATGGACAGTAATGGCGGGATTTTTAGTGTTCTAGTGATTTATGGGAGCCCGAGAAAGGGCTTATCTTATGCAGGTGCAGCTTTAGCATTAGAAGCTGTAAAGAGAGAAATTAGCAGTTTAAATCGTGTTGCAGTCGAAGTGGAGGAAGTCGATTTACAGTCTCAAAAGCTACAGCACTGCTTAGGGTGCATGCAGTGTTTTGAAGTAGGTGAAGACAGGTGCCCCCACGCTTTAATCGTTCAGCCAATTGCAGCATCAATTAAAGCAGCCGATTTGTTAATAATGACATCGCCTGTCTATGCACTGAATGTATCTGGGGTTTTAAAAAACACCCTTGACCATCTATCGTATTTCTTCCATAGACCCTTTGCATTTAACAAGCGTGCATTGGTGATTAGCGCTACTGCGGGAGGTGCGGCGGGTTCTACAGCTAAGTACATGCGGGATACACTTAAGCATTGGGGATTTAATATTGTGGGGTCCATTGGCCTTGTGGGTATGGGCAAAGTTGAAGTGACTGATGCCCAGAGAATGACAATTGATAAAGCAGTCGCTAGGCTAAATCTTACTAAAGGCAATCAGTGGATGCGTCAACCTACCTTAAAACGCCTTATGTTTTTTAATCTGTGGCGTGCGTTAAATACCCTAGATACGGCCTTAAAGCCTGATGTAAAGCATTGGCGTGAACATGGCTTGACTGATTTAGCCTACGGGCCTATGTCTCACAAGAATATCAGTGTACCACGTAGGTTAATTGGGAATTTATTTTACATGTTGTTTAGGCGGCTATTCTAGGGTGTTGGGCTACGATGCTCTTGTCCCTTGACGATTCATAGGTTTAGTTATAAATTTGAGCTCACAGAAGGGGACATACATACGCCAAACTTCATTCTGCCTTTTATTCAGCGCACCGCGACACTAAAAAATGAGCAGTTTAAGGATTTTATGGGCATTGATCTAGAGCGTGAAGTAGATCGTAAACGGTAGTTAGAAATTCTGATCAAGAGTCACTTAAACCATAAGGGGTGATATGATGCAAATACTTGTGATTCATGGTAGTCCAAGAATTCGTGGCAATACCTATAAAGTGATTAAAAAAATAGAACATGAAATGAAAAAGAGCGACGGGCAAATTGAATTTGACTGGGTATTTTTGAATCAAGAAAAACTAGAGCTCTGCAAGGGCTGTTATCAATGTTTAGAGCTGGGCGAAGTGTATTGTTCAATAGAAGATGGTCGTGCGCTGATCGAAGAAAAAATGCACAGGGCAGATGGTGTTATTTTTGCTAGTCCTGTGTACGTTGCCAATGTTTCAGCCCTGTTTAAAAATTTTGTCGATCGGTTTGCCTATATTTGTCATAGACCTCGTTTTCACAATAAAAAGGCCATGGTGGTTTGTACTACAGGATCGGTGGCAGCTGGAATTGTAAACATTCTAATGACCATTATGCTCGAAACCTGGGGCTTTACGGTGGTGCATAAAGTCGGCGCCATTGTTTCACCTGGTATTAGCGAGGTCGATCAAGTTAAGCAGTGGGGAAAAATCGATCAAATGGCGTTTAAGGCATCTACTACAATGCTAAATAGTTTGAAGGATCAGGCATTGCCTAAGGCCAGCCTAAAAAATCTATATACTTTTAAGTTGCAGCAAGTGGGCTTTAGTTCTGCAGACAAAAGCAAAGCCGATTATCAGTATTGGCTCGAAAAAGGATGGCTCAATCCCAATGTGAGTTACTATATTCCAGCGCATATCAATGCTATTAAATTAGCAATTGCCAGAATGCTTGCCCTAATCGAAACGAGAAAATATCCAAAAGGCAAGGGTGGTACCAATTAGCCAAGTTGAATTGTGGCACCAATTAGCCAATTAGCCACCAATTCGCTCGGCGGCTCGTCTGCCGGGGACCACTGACTCAGTTGGAGTTTAAGGAGATAGTGTTTGGTCACTGTCGCTATTGGCCGACAGAAGAGATTTTAAGTTTCTGGCTACTTGAGGGTGGCACGAGGGTGGCACGAGGGTGGCACGAGGGTGGCACCATGGTGCCATGGTGTCAGAATATTGTCAGCTTCCGGTATTAGTATGTAACTATAGATGCAATTTCGTATCTATTGTTGACTATTGCCAGAGGAAGGACGGTTCTAATGCTAATTAAATCAAAAGTACTGAAGGGCTACAAGTTGCAAAGTCTCGACGGCGAAATAGGAAAAGTCGAAGATTTCTATTTTGATGACCATCATTGGACAATTCGCTATATGATAGCAAATACAGGTGGTTGGCTCTTAGGGCTACAAGTTTTGATCTCACCCTATTCACTGTTGAGTATAAATGAAGAGGAACGGTCCATTTCGATTAATCTGACTAAAAAGAAGATTGAGGAAAGTCCACCATTGGGTAGTGATAAGCCGGTTTCGATGCAATATCAGGAGCAGTATTATCAGTACTATGGACAACCTATGTATTGGAGCGGTTCGTATATGTGGGGGGCTAGTCCTCGCATTCAAAATGACATTTATATGAGCGCATTCGAAAACTCAGAAGGGCCCAAATTACAAGAATTGAAAAACGAAGACGAGAAGCTGGAAAGTATGGAAAAGAAAGCCTCGTGGAATCCTAATCTAAGAAGTTCTAATGCTGTTAGGGGGTATGCTATTCGTGGCACAGATGGGGACATTGGACATATAGATGACTTTGTGATCGACGATGAAAATTGGGCCATTCGATATATTGTTATCGATACAAAGAACTTTTGGCCAGCAAAAAAAGTGTTAGTTTCGCCTAGATGGATTGAACGCATAGACTGGATGCACTCGATTGCTTATGTAAACGTCAGTTGTGATACGATTACAAAGTCACCTGAATACACCGACGAATACCTATTAGATCGAGGCTATGAAACGGATTTGCATCAATTCTTTAACAGACGGGGCTATTGGGTTGATGAGTTAGAGCATACTGATAACGAGAACTTTAGTAAGGAAGAGTAAAGAACAAAAGAAATAAACCCGATCTCCTGCAAATGTTATCTCACATTTGCAAAAGATCGGGTTTATTTCTTTTTTATCGATGGCTGTTTGATTGATTCATAATCTCTACAATACGAACAATACCATATGCTAGTAGTGCATAAACAACCATTCCTATCAAGGTAGCTGCCTCAAAGTATGCAGTCGTTTCGATACCTTGTGCAGTACCTACCTTGAAGATACCGATAAAAGGTGCTAAGAACAAGTGTGACATATTGTATATGAACATAACAAACGGACTTTCGGGATTTGCACCTAGGAGTTTAAATGCAAATCGAAATGCTAACAGCACCTCGAGAATCCCGAAGACATACATGAGGACTCTTCTAAATATGATGTTTTTTTGGTAGGTCACAGGCACATTATTTTGGTCCATAGTATCTCCTTCCGTAAGCGACTAGACGACTTTAGTTCCTCTGATGAGCCGTAGCAAAATAATGATGATTGCTATGACTAATAATATGTGAATAAATCCCCCCATGGTATAGGAACTTACTAAGCCGAGTAGCCAAAGAATGATAAGTATAACAGCTATTGTATTAAGCATACACAGTCCTTCCTTTCTGACTACCTTTTGTTCTTTTCGCGGTCAATCGTTTTAGTGATTTTCTTCACGGTATGATCTACGTCATGTTTAATGTCATCAACTCCGTTTTTGACGTGTTTACCCACCTTTTCGTTTAATTTCTTCTGTGATGCTTGACTTTTGTGAACAGTCTGACCAATTTCATCCTTTAACTTTTTCGCGTTATTAAACTGATCCTTTACTGCATCTGATACTTTTTCTACAGCGTTAATCACTTCTTCTTTAATTTCAGTTTTACCCATTTGATACTCCTTTTTAGCTACAAGCAAGTAGCTCCTTTAAGTGGTCTGAGCAAAGGATTGCCGATGATTTGCCAGCCTCTTGTTTCTAGTATAAAGTACGTTCTTGACATAAAACTGACAAGACTTATGCGATAGGAGATAAGCGGGAGTTTTGCTTTAGTCCAATTTCTAGGAAGGATTTGTTGTGGATTTTTCGCTCAGGGTTTTGTAGCATGACTCGATTTGGTGTGAGGGTTCTACATTTAATTCATTATGCAAGTAGTCGAGGTATGTAATGTAGCACTTTGCCATTTCTTTAAAATCTCCAAGAAGGTTGTAAGCTGTCATCAATTGGAGACAAGCCTGTTCTTCGTCGGGAAAGTAGTAAAGTATATTCTTTAAGTAGACAACAGCCTTATCGATTCTGTTGAGTGATAAAAAGTAATTAACTAATCGGTAGCTTAACAAACGATAGGTCCGATTAATAAATTCTCCATAGCTTGCACTCCAAAGATAGGCGCGCGCACCAAAAAATTCACCTTTATACAATGAAGCGGCATCAACCATAGCTTCGATATCTGTTTCTGTGTCATTGGACACATCGGAATTCTCAAGTGTCATTGTCAGTTTTTCGAACACCTTAAAATCTAAGAATAAGCCATCTGCATCAATTTGATAGCCGTACTTCTGTCTACTCACTTCGATGGGAATCATCTCTTTTAATAGGGTTTTTCGAAGCCTATACACTGTTGAGTAAAGATTCATCATACCGTTTTCGTGCTCAGTGTCCGGCCATAACACGTCATATAATTCTTCGTTACCGACACTTCTTCCTATGTTTAGCAATAAATAGGCAAATAATTCCTCTACTTTGCTGGTCATCCACTGTATTGGCATTTTTGAATGTGGTCCATAGACATTGAAACACCCAAGGGTGTTAATGCGACAGGGTTCAACAATCACACCCTCAAGGAGGCCCTCAAGGACGCCATCCACGATGCGTTGCTGTTCTCTGTTGCTCTGCAGCTTCTTTATTACGCGACTAATCTCGGACTTTTCGATGGGCTTTAACAAATAATCAATTGCATTTATATGAAACGCATCGACAGCGTAATGACTGAAGGCTGTGACAAATACAATTTGGATGCTGGGACAAATATATTGAAGTCTTTCAGCCAACTCTAAGCCATTAATTTCTGGCATTTCAATGTCGATAAACGCCACATCTGGTTGAAGTATCGCGGCTTTTTCTAGAACATTAAGGGGATTAGAAAATTGTTCTAAGACCGTTATATGCTTTTTTTCTTCTAAAAACTTTTTTAATAGAAAATGATTTGGATGTTCATCGTCCACTGTTATCGCATACATCATATCAATTCACCACCCGTCATATATGAAGAAGTACCCTGACAACTGTTCCGCGACCTTCATGGCTACGGATTTTTATACACTTACCTGACTGTTTAAGTATGCGATAATTGATGTTAGATATTCGTGTGCCAATGGGACTTTGTTCGCTTATGAGGAGACGATTAATCAAATCTTTAGACATCCCAACACCATTATCGCAGACTAAAATCTCAATATAGTCATGCAATCGCTTGATTCTTAATATAACGGTGCCGCCATGTGCTTTTTTTAACACACCATGGCGTATGGCCTTTGCAAACAGTGGCTCCACTACAAGAGGTATAATGTTGAAGTCTAAAAGGGCTGGATTAACGTCTATAATCACATTAAGTCGATCGCCAAATCTCGATTTTTGTATGGCTGAGTAGGTCTTAATCAATTCTACTGTTTTTTTGACGGTGACACCGAGGTCATAGTCATCCACATCAAAAAGAAGCCTTAAGTAACGGCTAAAGTCTGTGAGAAGAGAGGCTGCTTTTGAGCTATCTGTATAACACAGTGCGATGGCTGCACTTAAGGCATTGAAGATAAAGTGGGGCTTTAGCTGGGACTGAAGCGCATTCATTTCTAGCTTCATAATTCTGGACTGTTCGAGTTCTCGATGTGCCTGTAGTACATCGGCTTCCATTTTTTTTCTCGCAGATATATCTATGATTGCAAACCAAGCAATTGGTAGTAGCTCTTCTCGCAAGAGTACCGCTGCAATTTGTACCCAGATAATGTGATGGTTAGAGTTTATAAGACGCAGTTTAAAGGTTTGCATCGCTCCAGTTTCAAAGAGGGTTTTGCTATAGGTGTTAAATCGGGCAAGGTCGTCCTTGTAAATATATGCATCTATAGACTGCTCCACTAAATGACTGCGAAGGGTGCCTAGTAACTCGGCTGCGGGAAGATTGGTAGCCTTTATGATGCCAACACCTGTAATGCCTACAAACGCTACAGGCCCTTGTTCAAATAAATCTGGATATTGAGTATTCAATACATCACCTTCTGACTTTAACAGGTATCACGCATTGCTATGAGCGCGAAAGGATATCCATTTATCGACCATATCATAAAACTCATTAATATCTATGGGTTTAGACAGATAGTCATTCATTCCCACTTCGATACATCGTGCCCAATCCTCTTTAAGCACATGGGCTGTCATAGCTATTACTGGTGTAAGCTTTGAATCAGGTAGAAGGCGGAGCTGCTTAGTAGCTGTATAGCCATCCATCACAGGCATTTGAATATCCATCAGGATTAAGTCGAAAAGATGCTGTTTAAGGAGTTTTAATGCCTGTAAGCCATTCTCAGCGGTGGAAACTCGCCAACCTTTCTTTTGAATAATCCGTTGTGCCAAGAGCCTACAACCTGGTTCATCTTCTACTAAGAGGATGTGAAGAAGCTGCTGCTTCGGTTGCGTGGAATCGCCAACGGATGATTTTTCAATGGTCTTTTCGTCATTCTCGCCTACATCTAATTCACAGGTAAAGAAGAAAGTACTACCCTCATCCACTTTACTTTCTATCCAAACATCGCCATTCATCTGTTCAACAAGACCCTTACAGATTGACAAACCGAGTCCTGTGCCACCATATTCTCTTGTGTTTGAATCATCAACTTGACTAAATGATTTAAACAAGACATCTATTTTTTCTGGCGAAATGCCAATTCCAGTATCCTTTACACTAAACTCCAATTTTACTTTTTTAGGTTTGTGACATTCCAGTCTTTTTACAAAGATATCAATGCGACCGAAGTGTGTGTATTTAACTGCGTTCCCCAGTAGGTTAACCAAAATCTGCTTTAGTCTAAAAGCATCTCCAAGTAAGTGAGTTGGTAAATCAGGCTCAATTATCGAATTTATAGCGATTTTTTTTTCGGTAGCTGTAAAACTAAAGAAGCTTAAGGTATCATCGATCACTTTTTCCAGGCTAAATCGGGCTTTTTCGAGCTTCATCTTACCTGCGGTAATTTTTGAATATACAAGAATATCATTTATTACGATCAAAAGAGATTCTGAGGATTTTCGTGAGATACTGAGATAATCCTTTTGCTCTTCAGTAAGCTCTGTGAGATCCAACAGTTGAAGATTGCCCATTATGACATTTAGAGGGGTGCGTATTTCGTGGCTCATGTTCGCTAAGAACTGGCTCTTTGCAGCGTTTGCAGCTTCAGCCTTTTCTTTAGCGATAATCAGATCTGTTTGAAAAGCCAACTCTTTATTCAAAATAATCAGTTCTGTAGTCTGTTTTAGTTTTTCTTCATTTTGATACATAAGTTCATTGTTCGCTATGATTAACTCCTCAGCTTGTTTTTCTTTTTCTTTGTTTTGGAAGTAGAGTGCCTTGTTTGCAAGTAAAAGCTTTTCTACCCAATTTTTAATTTCTTCGTTCTGTGCTAAAATTTCTTCTCCTTGAGCGGAAATTTCATCTTTCGCATCCTTAAGTGCCAGTAGTTGATTCGCATTTTCTTCGCTTTTAAGGGCTACTATATCTGAAAACAAGGCCAATTCGGCGGTGTGATTTTGATTGACTCGACTTAGCTCATCTGTGTAGGATTCTTTTTTCTTATGTCTATCCATAAAGAGCTCTCCTTTTTGTGATACCTCTGTTCACTCACACTATATCACGCTTAACTCATTAAAGTGCGTTTGGTCCCATAGTATCCTGCCTTTTTTTTTGATACATATTGTCTTCTGCTTTTTTAGAGATATCTGCAAGATGCACATCTTCTATGCGTTTCGTTGCATATCCAAGTGAAACGGAGACTGGTGCGGAGGCCACTGTTTTTGCTTTGCAAAGGCTCTCGATATTTTTAATAATCCGCTCAGCTTCTTTTGATTCAGTTTTTGGAAGGATTATCATGAATTCGTCGCCGCCTATGCGTGTTACGATATCATCACCGCGACAACTTTCTTGTAGGTTGTGGGCAACTGATTTTAAAAGCTCGTCGCCTGTAGCGTGCCCAAAGGAATCATTAATATGCTTAAGACCATTCACATCACCCATAATTAGTGTGATAGGCAGGTTGCTCTTGGAATCGATCTTTACGAGATGCGCTTCATAAAATCTGCGGTTGTATAGACCCGTTAAAAAGTCATGATAGCTCTCGAACAGGGCTTGTTCTTCTTTATTCTTTTTTGTGGTTCGATCTTGCATCACCACGACGACGCCAACAGTCTCGCCGTTTTGCAGTATAATTGGAGCCACACTGGCTTCGATAGATGTCTCTGTGCCATCTTTAGAGACTAAAAGGCTAGGTCTAGAGATTTTCTTAGTGACTTCACTACTAAAGGCGCGTTTAATGATGTTCGATTGATTGGTTCTTGTTTTTTCAAAGATGACGTTAAATATCAAGGTAACGGGCTGATTAATCGCCAATGCTTGTGTCCAGCCGGTGAGTTGCTCAGCTACAGTGTTCATAAAAACCACATTGCCTCTTTTATCTGTGGAGATAACCCCATCGCCCACTGCGCCAAGGGTAGTTTCTAGAAGTTCGTGTTTAATTAGAAGCGCATGTTCCAATTGCTTTCTTACGGTGATATCTGTCAAAATGATTTTATAGCTGCCGCATTCTTTTTTAATACATTCTTTACCAAGGGTAAGTTGTACCCAAATCGTTCTTTTGTTCTTTTTTCTCATTCGAAGTTCTGTCGTTAGTACTTTTTTTGAAATGATGGCCTGCTGTACAATTTTTTCGTATTTTGGTAAGTCGCCTTTTAAAATAGATTGTTTGATGTTATCTCCTTTAACGCTATTTGGACTATAAGCGAGCATGATGCTTGCCGTTTCATTGCTTTCTAATATTTCACCCGCCATATTCACAGTAATATAGCCTACAGGCGCTTTATTGTACAATTCATAATATCGATTTTCCAAAGTAGCCTCCACTGTTGCATAGATATAGACACATTTC
>CALFXQ010000228.1 GCA_937958285.1 uncultured Fusibacter sp.
AAAGAACGAAGCAACTCAGACATTATACCGACATCGCTAATATTGGGTACATCTTCTATGACACAGGGCTCTTCAGCTAAAAGCGCCGCTGCCATTAATGGTAAAGCGCCATTTTTAGCACCATCCACGCGAATTTCACCACGTAACTTCTGAATTGGTTCCACTATATATTTTGCCATAAGGGCTCCTTTTTACCGTTTATTATTGTGCTACAAAATTTAATTGTCTTTCCAAATTAAATCGCAAATGTCACACAAGATTATAACACAAAAAATAAAAAAAAGCGAAGCTTATGTCTTAAGCTTCGCTATACAATCTAGCAATTTCGCCACTTGATACAAGTTGTTGCAACAATTGTACGACTTGTGCATCGAGTGTACCTCGGTCGGCTTCGCTTTGAATAATCGACATTGCCTTTTCTATTGGCATCTTCGCCCGATACGGACGATCGGAATAGAGTGCGTCAAATATATCTGCAATCGCCACGATTCTCGTTTCAAGGGGGATTTGCTCAGCCGTTAAGCCGTCGGGGTAACCTGAACCATCTAGTTTTTCGTGATGGTGGCGGACCGCATGTAAACAGGGTTCTAGCGCACTCAAAGGTCTGAGAATTTTAGCGCCGATTTCTGGATGATGTTTCATAATGTAAAACTCTTTGTTATCTAATGCACCTGGCTTATTGAGTATGGCCTCTGGTGTACCGACTTTACCTACGTCGTGTATAATGCCTGAAATCTCTAGATTTCTAATGGTCTCGTCGGGTAAATTCATACCGCGCCCTAAAAGTCCGCACAAGTCTGCAACGCGTCTTGTATGGCCATCGGTATAGCTATCTTTTGCCTCAACTAAATTTGCAAGGGCCACAACCACGTCGACAATGTTGTCGAGTTCACGGGTAAAATCTTTCTTTAAAAGATCGTAGAGCCTTGTAATCTCATACATATCGAGTCGGATCTGCTCTTTTAAAGCCTTCTTTTCAAGTCCATTCTGAATGACTTTAATGATTTCATTATTGTCCCAAGGCTTTTCAAGATAGTAGTAAAGTCCCACTTCGTTGATGCTCTTAATGGCATTCTCTTTATCTGAATATCCCGTTAAAAGAATGGGAACGACTTCTGGTTGTACTTCCTTAAAGGCTTTTAGAAACTGGATACCACTTAATTTGGGCATCATAAAATCAGATATCACCACGTCGAATTGATGCTCTTTTAGAACGCCAGATTCAACTACTGCCAGCGGATCGTTAAAAGCGTGCACTTCAACATCGAGCATGAGTTCAATCAATTGTGTTAATGTTTGGGTAATCATCAACTCGTCGTCAACAATCATTACTTTTGCCATATGACACCTCAGCTAAACAAGTTAAAAACCTTCTATTCCTATGATATCACAGAATCAAAACAAGAGATTAAATAAAAGTGTTTTTTAACCCATTTCAAATCTAATTACAATTAGCGCTTGTGAACATTAATTGGTATACTGGAACTAAGAGATTATCCATACTGGGAGGACTCAATGGCGACACATAACGAACACACTAAGGTGAAAAAATCTTATGGTACACTAAGACGACGCATTCAATCAGGCATGTTTTACAGCACCGCATTGGCGATGGTCATTTTGCTGTGCATGTTGATTCCCATCCTCTATGGCCTGTCGATACCTCTATCTTCTCTGTTCTCAAATTCCGTTATTAGAGATGTTTACACGCGCCTCGATACCATGATGATCGAAACCAAAAGTATGAGTCAACCCTATCCCAAAAATGCACCTAACATGCAAGAGTTAAAAAAAATGTCACTCGATGACCTAATAACCTACGCTGGCGACATGTACCACAAAAAATCGGAATTTGATTTAATGGCCATGGATTATTTCGTGCCCAAGCAATTAATGGTCCCCGATGACTCTGAAACCACAAATAAAGTAATTGTTGCGTCAATTCTAAGTGCTTTTAGCGATTTCGAAAGAAAATTCCCTGTGCGCAGTTTAATCAATCAAGATCTATTACTTGTAGAATACGCCGATGGCCAAAATAACAAGTTGCTCTGTCTCCCCATAGATACCCAAAAGTTATCTATTGCCCAGTTTTCAGAGGACACCTCAAAGAGTCCGGGGTTTTTAAAAACCTTTTATGAAGAAAGTAAATCGACCCTTACACTTGTCGACAGCAAAGAAGCTGTAGTTGGCATAATTACGATTTCAATTAACCCTATGTTTATATATGGACTCGCCACGGCAGTCTCCGTAATTTTGGGTATTACCATGCTCCTGACTTTGCCTATTATCAGCCTATTAATTAGATTCCATGCAAGAAACATCATAAAACCTGTGGATCAACTCAACAAGCAAATGGCCTCACTCGCAACAAATGACTTCTATGGCATTAACGATTTTCATTTCTCAGTAAAGAGACCACCCAATGAACTCGTAACTCTCATGAATAGCGCCACAGAAATTATGGAGCGCATGAATGATCAAAACCAAGAACTAGATGCACAAAAACAAGAACTGGAAGCGCAAAATATCGAACTAGAAGCACAAAATACAGCACTCTTCGAATCGAAAGAAACCATTCAAGATCAGCAAGATCAGTTGGTGAGAAGCGAGAAAATGGCAACCCTAGGCCAAATTTCAGCTGCAATAGCTCACGAAATCAACACGCCCCTCGGTGCGATTAAATCCAATGCTCAGATGATGCAAATGGTTCTAGATCAAACGGATTTCTCGGCTTATCCACCCGCTGATGCTAAAAAACTAACAAAACTAAGAGATATGAATGCCATCTCCTACGATGCTTCCAACCGTGTAACCGATATTATTAAAAGTCTTAAGAATTTTTCTAGAGTTGATCAAGCTGACTTTCAAGACTACGATCCTCAAGAAGGCATTGAGTCTGTTTTGGTACTTACATCTAATCTCTGGAAAAACCATGTGAACATCGTTAAAGAATATGGCTCTGCTGTGCACGTTCAAGGCTATGCTGGCTTATTGAACCAAGTCATAATGAACATTGTCGTCAACGCCATTCACGCAATGCCAAACGGAGGTAGCCTTACCATAGCAACCCAGGCCGACAGTCAGTATTACTCAATGTCCTTTAGAGATACCGGTACTGGCATTCAAGCCGGCAATCTTGAAAAAATCTTTGAATCTGGTTTTACAACAAAAGATGCCTCAATGGGTACTGGCCTTGGCCTTGCCATAAGTAAAGGCATCGTCGATAAGCACAGTGGCACAATAAGTGCTTATAACAACGAGGGCGATGTTGGAGCGACCTTTGTTGTCAAATTACCCTTAGCTCCTCTTCAGTAAATGTAATGATAAAACGCTCTACCCAGTCCGGACTAAATTGTGTTCCGGACTGTTTTTTTATGACTTCAATTGCCTCTGATACACTTATTGCGGGCTGATGGGGTCTTCCAGCGGTCATCGCCTCAAATGCATCTACAATCGAAAGCATCTGACTCATCCAATGTGTACAATCTCCGCTAACACCACGTGGATATCCCGTTCCATTCCACCATTCGTGATGCCCAATTACCGCTTCTGCAATGGCTCCATAACCCTCGACCGCTCTGAGAATATGGTATCCACTTTCGCTATGCCTCTTTACAGAGCTCCATTCGCTATCTGTAAATGGCGCATGCTTATCCAGCAAGCCATTTTCGATCACGATTTTTCCAATATCGTGAACAGTGCCCAGCAACCTCAACTCTACGATGATTTGAGGTTCTAGATTTATTTTTTCGCCCCATAAACCAAGTAAGTCACTTACTCGTGTCGAATGCACTTTTTCACTAGGGTGATCGCAATATAATTTCTCCATAATGCGCGATATCAAACGCAAGCGCTCTTTCTGGCTACCCCTCAATTTATGTTGGTACATCGCCTCTTCTGCCTGTTGCAATAGAAATTGTGTGACTTCAGATGCATGCTTCTTTGTAACTGTGCCGATGGCAAAAGACAACATCTCCACACAATCTCCTACTGATTCCTGTGAACAACCTCGAAGTGCTTCCTTCTCCAAATTGTACATAATGCGATCCAGCTGCTGTTGGTCAGTACGTGGCAACAATAGAACAAACTCATCTCCCCCTATGCGCGCGACAATATCATCTCCTCTACAGACAGATTTCAAGCATTTCGCCACACCTTGCAAAAGCATATCTCCCGCACGATGACCAAATGCATCATTGGTCATCTTTAGGCCATTCACATCTACCATAACCAGAGACAATGGCAAGTTTCTGGGCGTATCTATACGTATCAGTGCATCTTCAAAGTACCTTCGATTATATAGCCCAGTGAGTTGATCGTGATAGCTTAGGTATTGAATGCGCGCTTCCTTTGACCTTACTGAGCTAAAATCTTGAAAAGTTATAACTGTGCCTTGTGATTCCATCTTATCATCCCAAAGATGTGTCAGATTAAGGGCAACTGGCATTAGTTTACCAGTTCGTGTTCTAATTTCTAAGTCATATATAATGGCTCCCTTGGACTCTAAAAGCCATTCTAAGGTTACAACTTCACGATTTTTTTCGAAGCTAGTCCACATATCGTAGTCACTTCCAATAATTTTATCTTCCTGTACTTCGAGTGCATCTAGGGCATATTGATTGCAAAACACGATTTTGGATTTGAGATCTAAAGTTATAACACCTTCACCAATTGCATGAAAAATATTTTGGTAATAGCACCGTTCTTTTTCAATGACGCGATGTTGCTTAAGAATCATGCGCTTCTGCCGATAAAC
>CALFXQ010000229.1 GCA_937958285.1 uncultured Fusibacter sp.
AGAGGTCTAAAAGTTGAAATTCAGAAGCTAGATCCCTACATCAATGTGGACCCAGGGACGATGAGCCCCTATCAACATGGTGAAGTATACGTGACAGAAGATGGCGCTGAAACCGATTTAGATTTGGGACACTACGAGCGCTTTATCGATATTAATCTATCAAAATACTCCAGTGCTACTACGGGAAAGATCTATGGTTCTGTAATTGCTAAAGAAAGACGTGGAGACTATCTCGGTGCAACGGTGCAGGTTATTCCGCATATAACAAATGAAATTAAAGCACGCATACGACGTGTTGGCGAGGAGCGCAGTGCAGATGTAGTGATTGTGGAAATTGGTGGCACCGTTGGCGATATTGAAAGCTTACCTTTTCTTGAAGCGATTAGGCAGTTAAAATTCGATTTGGGAAAAGAACGTGTCATGTATGTTCACCTTACCTTGGTTCCCTTCTTGGGCAAAGCAGGCGAAATCAAGACAAAACCAACACAGCACAGTGTAAAAGAGCTGAGAGAGATTGGCATTCAACCAGATTTATTGGTGTGTCGTACCGAGCAGCACATTAGCCGTGAAGTACGCGAAAAAATTGGCTTATTTTGCAATTTGTCGGCAGACAATGTTTTAGAAAATAGAGATGCAAAGTCTATCTACGAAGTGCCATTGGTTTTAGAGTCAGAAGGCCTTGCAGAACGCGTATGCGACCACTTTAAACTTGAGACAGGTGCCCCAGATTTAGAGGCGTGGCAGTCTTTAGTAGACTTAGAGCTAAACCTTAACAAGTCAGTACGCATAGCACTAGTCGGCAAATACGTGGCATTAAAAGATGCCTATCTATCTGTTGCTGAAAGCTTGAAGCACGCAGGTCTTGCAAATCGCGTTGCGGTGGAAATCGACTGGGTTCCCGCCGAAGAGGTGACCAAAGATAATGTTGCCGAGCGCTTACAGAATATTGATGGTATTTTGGTGCCAGGTGGTTTTGGCGATCGCGGTGTAGAAGGAAAAATTGCCGCGCTTAACTATGGGCGCACTAATAAAATGCCGACTTTTGGCATATGCCTAGGCATGCAGTTAATGGCAGTGGAGTTCGCCCGAAATGTACTGGGTTTAGTCGATGCCCACTCATCAGAGCTCGACCCACAGACAATTCACCCTATTGTAGATTTAATGCACGATCAAGTGGATGTTGAGGATATGGGAGGCACGATGCGCTTAGGCGTCTATCCTTGTCGTCTAGAAGAAGGCACACTGGCCTATGCTGCCTATCAGCAACCCCTTATTTACGAAAGACACCGCCATCGGTATGAGTTTAACAACAAGTACCGCGAACAGTTTATAGAAAAGGGCATGCGCATCTGCGGTCTATCCCCCGATGAGCGCTTGGTTGAAATCATTGAGTTAGAGCAAAATCAGCATCCTTGGTATGTGGCAGGTCAATTTCACCCAGAATTTAAGTCGAGACCGCTCAATGCCCATCCCCTCTTTAGAGATTTTATCACCGCATCTGTTGCGTATCGCGATCATAAGATGTAATCAAAAAAGTTTAAAAGCATTTGCAACATTGGACGTAACCAATTTTGCAAATGCTTTTTATTTTGTGAATAAAGGTTTGTAAAACAAGATTATTCAGGTGTGTAAAAGGTACAGGTAAAGTATATGGAGTAGTGCCCCCCCGTTGCAACACCCACACCGAGCTTTTGCATATTGCCCAAGATGTTCTTCTTATGGCCAGACGAGTTCATAAGCGCCTCGTGGGCATGAACAGGATCGAACTGACCAGCGGCGAGATTTTCTGCAGTAGCAGTGAAGCCAAGACCAGTAGCCTCAAGTCTCTGATAGGGCTCTTTTCCATCGGGGTTTGTATGACTAAAAAAACCACGTGCAGCCATATCGACACTGTGCATACGCGCACTTTCTAGAACCTCGGGTGCCCAAACAAGGGGACTTAGGCCCGCCTGTACGCGTGAGCCATTGACTAAGAGAAAGAGAAGATACTCGTGATTGCGCTGAATGTCATCGGATAGCTGGCCATAATAGCCCTTGAGATTTTTTTCCTCCGAACTGCTAAGCACCATAAAGCTTCGAACGGTCTGATTGTTTAAGGAGTCATAGAAGACTCGAATATACTGATTGTTTACGTTGAAGATATCGATGGCCTTATCTGAGTAGGCATAAAGTACATTGCCACGCTGTATATCTGTTAAGGGCTTGCCAAGAAGCCCTTGAATCTCTCGCTGATTCATCTCAGTTGTAAGATTGGACTTTCCCACCTCGATGGAAGCCTGGGTGTACTTGGCGACCACTGTCTTTTGTCGCACACCGATCAACTCGAATTGCTTGTATTGATTATGATAGACATACCAATAAAATCCGTACTGGTTGAGCAAAATCTCTTTAGGTTGGCCCCGGACTTCTAGGAGTTCAGCGACTGAATCTCCAAGATTGACTGCACGGCTCACGCTTACCGCGGTTTCGGGATTTTGTGTATTGCCAGAAGACTCGTTTTCTTTAGTGACGATAGTGGCATCGGAAAAGGTGATGCGCACTTGCCTTTTACTTTCTAGCCAAGCAACATCGGCACCAAGGCGTTCGCTCACAAAGCGTGTAGGCACTAACAAACGGCCATTCAAAAAACGTACAGGAACATCTAGTGGAATGGGGATGCCATTGACAAAGGCATCTTTACTATTGGGCTTGAGGGCAATGGCCACCGGCGATTTTAGGGCAAATGCTGTTTGACTATTGGGATCCCAAGTTACTTTTGCACCGATTGCCTCGAGTATAGGACGAAAAGGAACCAAGACTCTGCTTGAAAAAATTTGTGGTGCGACATCTATTTGAAGGGGTTTATCGTTGATCCATAGGGTGATAATATCGGTATTTTGGACTGCAAAAGCGGGTGAAACTAAGATGCTCAATATCAATAAAAACGAGGTGAAGTACTTTTTAAAGCGCATATTTATTTGCATGGTGAACCTCCTATTTATAGTGTAAAGGGATTTACCAATTAGAGCAATAGTTCTTGACAAACCGTAAAATAAGAGTAAAATTATGATAAATTAATTTCATATGTTGCTATGATGGGAACGGTAGATTGGTCAATGGACTTTAGAGAGAGGTGGGTGCTGCAACACCTTGGCAAACCAATCGAAAACTAACCCTGAGCTATGGCTGACTAACAGATTTCTTGATTGCTGCAGATTTCTTGAGTCTTGTGAAATGCCATCGGTGAGAGCCGTTATCTGGAATAAAGAGGTTTTACAAACAATTTGGGTGGAACCGCGAGCAAACTCGTCCCAACACAGGGAGGGGTCTTTTTATTTTTTGGAGGTGAACCATGATACAAATTACACTTAAGGATGGTTCGATAAGAGCCATAGAAGCAGGGATGTCTATTCTAGATATCGCCAAGTCAATCAGCGGCCGTTTGGCCAAAGAAGCGGTGGCAGGCGAAGTCAATGGCGAAGTGGTCGATATTAGGCACATCATCACAGAAGACTGTCAGTTGAATATTTTGAAATTCGACGATGAAGGTGGAAAAGACACATTTCGTCACACATCCGCGCATATATTAGCACAAGCTGTTAAACGCTTATATCCAAACGCGCAATTGGCCATTGGCCCTTCAATTGAGCGCGGTTTTTACTACGATTTCGACGTAGAGCAACCCTTTAAACCAGAAGATTTAGAGGCAATCGAAAAAGAAATGGCAAAAATCGTGAGCGAAAAGCTTGAAATCACGCGCTTCGAACTACCAAGAGAAGAAGCGATAGCCTATTGTGATAAGAAGGGCGAGCCCTATAAAGTCGAATTGATTCAAGACTTACCAGAAGATGCGGTTATTTCCTTCTACCAGCAAGGCGACTTTATCGACCTTTGCGCAGGACCACACTTGCTCTCTACAGAAGATGTAAAGGGCATCAAACTATTGAGTGCAACAGGCGCTTACTGGCGCGGCGACGAGAAGCGCAAAATGCTTCAGCGTATCTACGGCGTTACATTTCCTAAAAAGAGCCAGTTAGAAGAACATTTGGCCATGCTAGAAGAAGCAAAAAAGCGGGATCACAATAAAGTCGGTCGGGAATTAGAACTCTTCACTACAGTAGATGTGATTGGCCAAGGACTGCCTCTGTTAATGCCAAAGGGTGCGAAAATTGTACAGATTCTCCAAAGGTTTGTCGAGGACGAAGAAGAGAGAAGAGGATATCAACTCACTAAAACACCCCTTATGGCAAAATCAGATCTCTATAAAATCTCAGGACATTGGTATCTCTACCGCGATGGCATGTTCTTGGTACCTGATGGAGAAACGCTAGACGATTCGTTGGCACTTCGTCCCATGACTTGCCCATTTCAGTTCTATGTGTACAAGGCAACTCAAAAAAGCTATCGCGATTTACCCGTGCGCCTAGCGGAGACATCGACGCTCTTTAGAAATGAATCCTCTGGTGAAATGCATGGTCTTATTCGCGTCCGACAATTCACAATCTCCGAAGGCCACTTAATGGTGCGCCCAGATCAGTTGGAAGATGAATTTAGGGGTGTAGTCGATTTGGTAAACTACATGATGGATACCCTGGGTATTCGCGAAGATGTATCTTATCAGTTTTCGAAGTGGGATCCAAATAACAAAGCGAAATACGTAGGTGATCCAGAGCAGTGGGAGCAAACGCAGGACACAATGCGCAGTATTCTTCAACACCTCGAACTGCCTTTTGTGGAAAAAGAGGGAGAAGCTGCATTCTACGGTCCTAAGCTCGACATTCAATTTAAGAATGTTCACGGCAAAGAAGATACCATCATTACTGTTCAAATCGACTTCTCCCTGGCTGAAAAGTTCGACATGTCTTATGTAGACCGCGATGGCGAGAAAAAGCGCCCTGTTATTATCCACAGAACATCAATTGGCTGCTACGAAAGAACACTGGCAATGCTAATTGAAAAATATGCGGGCAAGTTCCCAACATGGTTGGCACCGGTACAAGTGAAGATTCTTCCGATTTCAGACAAATACCAAGACTACGCAGAAAAAGTGCAAAGAGACTTGCAGCGTTCTGGTTTTAGAGTAGAGCTCGACGATCGCGCTGAGAAGATTGGCTATAAAATTAGGGAAGCTCAGCTTGAAAAGGTACCATATATGCTGATTCTAGGTGAGAAAGAAGCTGAATCTGAACTGGTTGCAGTGCGCAGTCGTACTGAGGGCGATCTTGGTCAAATGGAAAAAGCAGATTTTGTTGCCAGAATTCAAGAAGAAGTGACAAAGCGTACTCTCAATTACTAAGAGGGCTTTGACCGTCAAAAGTCAGTGCCATGCAATTAAACAAACTGAAGGCCTAAAGGTCTTTAGTTTGTTTTTTTTTTACGTAGATAGTAGAAGTATTCATAAGGCATTCACCTACAAAACGTTCATTTGATGTTCATATTTTTTTCATAAGTACTTGTTAGAATATAGTTGTAAGAAGAGATTGATAATACTATGTACCTTCGTGCATTTACACGGAGTGTGCAATATGAGGTGATAATATGAAAAAATGTTCAATTTGCAATAAAAACATAGCGGTTATGTATCAGACCCATGTCCATGAAGGAAAGGCGCATATGCAAGGCATTTGTATGGAGTGCGCTCAGAAAATGGGCATTCCCATTATGGATGAAATTATGAAACAAATGCAAATGTCTCCCAAAGACCTAGAAAATCTTCAAGAGCAAATGCGCCACTTTATAGAAGAACAAGATCCCGAAAATTTCGATGAAGATCAGTTTATGCAAATGTTAGGTGGCACTAATCCAGAAGCCGATGATGATGCAGAAGATACTGAAGATGCTGAAGACACAGATCATGAATCCGAAGCTTTCAACCAAGCAGAATCCCTCGACGACGAGGATAGCGCTGATGAGGGTGTGAACCATACTAATCAAAGTAGAAATAATTCGGCGAGTTTAGGATCGATTTTTGGTTTTAACCAGAGGCCATCGGTTGGAGAACAATCAAAAACAGGTACGAGTAAAGAAGAACGTCGCCGAAAAAAACGTAAAAACTTAGAAAAATTTGGTGAGAATCTCAACGATAAAGCAGCTTCTGGAAAAATTGATAGTATTATTGGAAGATCTAAAGAAATTGAAAGAGTGATGCATATTTTGAATCGCCGTTCAAAGAATAACCCAATATTAATTGGAGAGCCAGGCGTAGGTAAAACTGCAATCGCCGAGGGTCTAGCACTAAAAATCGCCAGCGGCGATGTACCCGAAAAGCTCCTCGATGCAGAAATATACTTGCTCGATATGACCGCAATTGTTGCGGGCACACAATTCAGGGGCCAGTTCGAAAGTAGAATGCAAGCGATTATAAAAGAAGCAAAAGAAACGGGCAATATCATTTTAGTGATAGATGAAGTGCACAATATTATGGGCGCTGGTGAAGTCCACGGTGGTGTGATGAATGCAGCCAATATCTTAAAACCCGCCTTGGCAAAAGGTGAAGTGCAAATTATCGGTGCAACAACCATTGAGGAATACCGAAAGCACATCGAAAAGGATGCGGCTCTAGAAAGACGTTTTCAACCGGTTATGGTCGATGAACCTACAATTGCCGAAAGTGTTGAAATATTAAAGGGCATTAAGCGCTATTACGAAGATTATCACCGTGTAATCATCTCTGACGATGTTGTGGAACAAGCCGTAATCATGTCGGAACGTTATGTTGCAGATCGTTTTTTACCAGATAAGGCCATAGATGTGCTCGACGAAGCGGGGGCAATGGTCAACCTAAAAAATAGAGATATGACACAGCTAAAGGAGACACAACAGCGCCTTGCTGAGGTCATTGAACTGAAGGAAGATGCCTCTATTCACGACCGATTTGAAGATGCGGCCCGCTATAAAATCGAAGAGATTAAACTACAAGATCAAATGGCCGCACTTAAGGAGTTAGCAGAGCACCATACACTCACTTCAGAAGATATAGCCTATGTTATAGAATCCTGGACAAAAATACCAGTTACCCGAATTACAGAGGAAGAAGCACAGAAGCTCATTCATCTTGAAAGTCGATTACATGGTCGCGTGATTGGTCAAGACGCAGCTGTAAGCGCGCTTTCAAGAAGTATTCGACGCGCGCGAGCAGGGTTTAAAAAGCGTTTAAAACCTTCGTCGTTTATCTTTGTAGGTCCAACGGGTGTAGGAAAAACGGAGTTGGCTAAGACATTAGCCGTTGAGCTCTTTGGTTCTGAAGATGCCATGATAAGACTCGATATGAGTGAGTACATGGAGAAACATACGGTTTCTAAGCTTATAGGTGCACCTCCTGGATATGTGGGTTACGATCAAGGTGGACAACTGACGGAGCAAATTCGTCGAAAACCATACTCTGTTATTTTGCTAGATGAAATTGAAAAGGCACATGCAGATGTGTTTAACATGTTGTTGCAGATTTTAGAGGATGGACGCTTAACGGACTCTCAAGGGCGCACTGTTTTTTTTGAAAATGCGGTTATAATCATGACATCGAATGCGGGTACACAGCTTAAAAGTGCGGGTATTGGGTTCGATGCAAAGACACCAGCGAGAATGTCGGGTAAAGTTATGGATGCTCTAAAAGAGTATTTCAGACCAGAATTTCTCAATCGAATTGATGATATCGTTATTTTTGATCAGTTAACTCAAGAAGAAGTAAGGCGCATTGTAGATTTGCAGCTTGAAGATCTCTATCGAGATGCAAGGGAAAAGCATATTACAATCGAGGTATCGGAAGAAGCAAAAGCATATTTGGCCAAAGAGGGTTACGATCCGGTTTACGGAGCTAGACCCCTTCGCCGAACGATTCAAAAGCTAATAGAAGACGAGGTGGCTGAGCGCTATTTGCGTGGGGATATAAAAACCCATAGTTATGTTGAGATTGCCTTTGAGCCACAGCTACTAAAACTGATATTTTCGGTAGATTCAAAAGCACTCGTATAAAGCCTTAAAAAACCGATTAGATTACGCGGTGGACCTTATTGACAAGACGCTAGAAAAAGTGGCTCGTCAATAGGGTCTTTTTATTGTTCTCTTCAGTTGTTAGTGCTACTTGAATATAAATATATTAGCTACAGATTCTTGCAGGGGTTTCCAACCCTTATAGCATCTTGTATAATGGAATTACAGATAGAAAGGAGAAAACATGGCTAAGCGCAGTATTCGTAATAAAATTAGACGAAATTTCGTCATCATGGTTTCTCTTGTTGCGATTATATCGAGTATTATTGCTTTTTTTGTATCTAAACAATTTGTAGAAACGCGATATATGTCAGAAATTGAGTCGTTGATTTATGCAACAGAGCAATTGCTCGAAGATATGTTTAATGATGCGGATCATTTGCTTCTTGGATTATCAAATCAATTAGAGGCACATA
>CALFXQ010000230.1 GCA_937958285.1 uncultured Fusibacter sp.
GTAGAACCTTCGGCTGCTGGCTGTGGAATAAAAGCCGAGGGGCTCATGGCTTTGTAAACTTAATGCAAGCCATTGAGGTGTCTTGCAATTACTACTTTTATAGCGTGGGCAATGGCTTTGACTATTCGAGAAATGCCAAGCTGCCCTTTAGCATGAATGCAGACAAGATTATAGAGGCGGCTAGACGGTTTGGCTTAGATGAAGCATCGGGCGTAGAGATTGGCGAACGCGTTGTCGGCGTTCCAGACGCTCAGCATAAGCAAAAGAACCTCTTAAGCATGTTGCGTTACAAACTCAAGAGCATTGGTCCCGATTATTTCCCTAAAACCTTGAGAGACGACGAAGAGGCATATAATGCAGTACTAGATGGCATTATTGAAATTGGCCTAAAAACACCAGATATTTCTAGAAATGCATTGATTCGCTACATGCAAAATGAAGGTGGCATCAAAGATGCGTTAAAGGCCTCGAATATTGCAGATATTGTCAAGTACAGTTACTTCACTCAAATGAATTGGTACGAGGGCGATACATTTAACCTGGCAATTGGTCAAGGTGGTCATGCCTATACGCCGGTGCAGATGGTGAAGTATATTGCGGCAATTGCCAATGGTGGCTTTTTATATGATTTAACCCTTGTGCGCAGCGTGGACGGCGAACCCATCGATAGAGAACCTTATGAGCGTATCGACGATCGCGATTATATGAGCTATCTTAAAGAGGGCATGCGCCTTGTTGCAGCGGGTCCGAGGGGTTCTGTTACTTCTCAGTTTAAGAATTTTCCCATGGCGGTGGGTGCAAAAACAGGAACGGCAGAAAAGGAAGGCAAGCTTCCTCCAGAAGATGAAGAGGCGTATTTGCTTCAATATCTCAGACGAATTGCCCCGCGTATTGGTCAAAATGAGCTAGAACTTGAGACGGCTAAGGTGTTAAAAGAGCGTACCGAGCTTATTGCAAGTCTTTACGAGACCCTCAACAAGACCGACGATGAAGCCCTTAAGCAAAGTACTCAGATCCATATTAGCCAATTGACTTCAGCCAATTATCTCAATCGCGGCTATGCCATGCGAGAAGCCTTAAAGCGGTTGGGGGGCAAGTCTTTAACCGACGAAATTATCGATCAGTTTAAGGCCGATTACGACAACTTTACATGGTTTGTTTCCTTTGCCCCATACGATAAACCAGAGATTGCCGTGGCGATTTTAATTCCTCAAGGCGGTAAGGGCGGCAATGGTGCAGCCATTGTGAAGGATATTTATGGCACCTACTTCAAGCTAAAACCAACGGTTCAGCAAGCAGCGCCTTTAAAAGTGCCATCGAATGCACCAAACCCATAAAGTTCTCTACAAGTAGTGGCATCTTGTCCTTTAGATGTGGTATACTGAAAGACAGATATAAAACACATATAGTGTGGGGGGGAGTATGCTCGGCAGAAAGAAGGTCGACTTTAAAGGCAATAAAAATGGTATTGTACTCTATTGCGAAAAAGAACTGAGCTTTGATGAATTGTACGACCTTGTCGAAAAGAAACTTGCAAAAGCTAGGGGGTTCTTCAAAGGCGCACATTTAATTGGCATTGATGGTCCTTCGTTAGAGATGGAGCAAGAGACAAAACTCTCTATGCTCATCGAACAGCTTTCTGGCATGAAGGTGCTAACACTTGAACCTATAGAGAAAGAACAGCCAAGAGAGTCAAAGGTATCCCACTTTAAATGGGGCGACGACAGCGAAGAAGAAAGTGATCTTAGTGCTAGTGAAAAGGCCGATTTATCAGAGATCGTGCGCACCTCCGAGGTTGCTGCGGTTGCAGAGAATGTAGAGGTTTCAGAAACATCGGAACCCATAGATGCATTGGCCATTATTGGCGATCTGGCCCTTGGCGACAAAACCGTCTTTCATCGTGGCACATTGCGCTCCGGAAAGCGCATTGACTCACAGGGACACCTCATTATTATCGGCGATGTGAATCCTGGTGCAGAAGTGAGCGCACAAGGCAATATCGTTATTCTGGGTACCCTCAGGGGATTCGCCTTTGCGGGTTCGGGTGGTGACGATTCAAGATTTATCATTGCACTCAAGCTTATGCCCACGCAAATTCGAATTGGTTCTAAAA
>CALFXQ010000231.1 GCA_937958285.1 uncultured Fusibacter sp.
TTACCAAGAGATAAGCGTTGTGTTATTGGACTGACTTATATCTTCGGTATTGGAAAGCAAACATCTATCGGCATACTCGCTAAGGCTGGTATCGACGAGAATACAAGAATTAAGAATCTGACAGAAGACGAAGTTTCTAAACTCAGAGCAATCATTGAAGAAGATCACACGGTGGAAGGCGATTTGCGTCGTGAAATCTCGATGAATATCAAACGCCTTCAAGATATTGGCTGCCAACGCGGCATTCGCCATAGAAGAAGACTACCTGTTAGAGGTCAAAGAACGAAGACTAACGCTCGCACCGTCAAAGGCCCAAGACGCACAGTGGCTAAGAAAAAGGGCGCTAGATAGTAGAGGAGGTTAGTAATGGTTGCAAAAAAAGTCAAAGTTAAAAGAAAAAAGCGTGAAAAGAAAAACGTAGACCGAGGTCAGGCGCATATTCAAGCTTCTTTTAACAACACATTGGTTACATTGACTGACGATAAAGGTAATGCTTTGTCTTGGTCTTCTGCAGGCAGCCTTGGTTTCAAAGGTTCGAGAAAATCGACTCCTTATGCAGCGCAAATGGCTGCTGAAACTGCTGCTAAAGCTGCGATGGAGCACGGTTTAAAGACGATTAAAGTCTTTGTAAAGGGCCCAGGCTCTGGCAGAGAAGCTGCGATTCGTTCTTTGCAAGTGGCAGGTCTTGAAATCCAATCGATTCAAGACGTTACGCCAATTCCACATAACGGCTGCAGACCGCCAAAAAGACGTCGAGTTTAGTACTGGGAGGTGCATGAATAATGGCTAGATATACAGGACCTTCATGCCGTCTGTGTAGAAGAGAAGGCAAAAAACTGTTTCTTAAGGGAGACCGTTGCTATACAGATAAATGTGCTGTTACTAAGCGAGCTTCAGCTCCTGGTCAGCATGGCGCAAGAAGAGGCAAGCTGTCTAACTACGGCTTGCAACTAAGAGAAAAACAAATGGTGAAACGTGCTTACGGCGTTATCGAAGGTCAATTTAGATCGACTTACGAGCGTGCAAACAAGCAAACGGGCATCACTGGCGATAATCTGTTGAGATTGCTCGAGTTACGTCTCGACAATGTCGTGTTCAGAATGGGCCTCGCAAGCTCAAGAAAAGAAGCTAGACAATTAGTCAACCATGGCCATTTCACTTTAAATGGCAGAAAAGCAGATATCCCTTCAATGACTTTGAGCATTGGCGATATCGTAGCTGTCAAAGAAGGAAGCTTGACTTCAGAGAAGTTCAAAGGCCTTCAAGAGAAAGCTGCTCAAGCACCAAAATGGATTCAGGCTGATATCGAGAAACTAGCTGGTAAAGTTATTGCGCTTCCTGATAGAGAAGACATCGACCTGCCAATCGAAGAGCATTTAATCATCGAGCTCTACTCGAGATAATAGGTTTGATAATTTTACCCTCATTGGAATATGGGATGTAAGGAGGGTCAGTTGAATGATTGAAATTGAAAAGCCAACCATAGAATGTTTGGAGATGAGTGAAGACAATGCTTATGGCAAGTTTGTCCTAGAGCCGCTCGAGCGTGGATATGGAACGACTTTAGGCAATAGCTTGCGACGCATTCTGTTGTCTTCGTTGCCAGGAACTGCAGTAAAATGGGTCAAGATTGACGGTGTTTTGCACGAGTTCTCCACCATCGAAGGCATTAAAGAAGACGTCATAGAGATTTTGCTCAACCTCAAGGGATTGGCTGCAAAGATTCACTCGGATGACGATACGAAGATCCTGCGCATTGAAGCAAACGAGACTGGCGCTGTAACCGCTGGTGATATCATTGCCGACGCAGACGTGGAAATCCTCGATGCCGATATGTACATCTGCACCCTCGAAGACAACGCGTCCCTCAGCATGGAAATTGCCCTTTCTAAGGGCCGTGGATATGTTCCCGCCGAAGCAAATAAAGAGATTGGTCTGCCAATTGGTATTATTCCAGTTGACTCCATCTATACACCAGTTAGAAAAGTCAACTTCACAGTTGAAAATACACGTGTTGGTCAAGTTGCAAACTATGATAAACTCATTCTCGAAGTATGGACTGATGGCACAATAAAGCCAGATGAAGCTACTTCCTTGGGCGCTAAAATTATGAGTGAGCATTTAAATTTGTTCATCAATATGACTGAGTCCATGTCAAGCGTTGAAATCATGGTTGAGAAAGAAGAAGACAAGAAAGAGAAAGTTCTTGAGATGACTATCGAAGAACTGGACTTGTCTGTTCGATCATACAACTGCCTCAAACGTGCTGGTATCAATACAGTTGAAGAACTGACGTTGAAAACCGAAGATGATATGATGAAAGTTAGAAACCTTGGTAAAAAGTCTCTCGAAGAGGTTAAACACAAGCTAGCAGAATTAGAGCTTGGTTTAAAGCCGATGGAAGAGTAAAGAATAAGGAGGATAAGAATGGCGAAGTACCGTAAATTAGGTCGTCCTTCTGCTCACAGAAACCTCATGCTAAGAAACCTAGTGTTGAGCCTCTTGTCTAACGGTCGCATTCAAACGACTGAGACTAGAGCTAAAGAAGCACGTAAGTTCGCTGACAGCATGATTACCCTCGCTAAGCGTGGGGACATTCACGCCAGAAGACAAGTCGTTAGCTTTATTGGTGACAAAGAAGTGGCTAAGCGCCTCTTTGAAGAAATTGCACCAAAATATGCTGAAAGAAACGGCGGCTACACTCGTATTTTAAAAACAGGTCCTAGACGCGGCGATGCTGCGCCAATGGCAATCATCGAGCTCGTATAGCGTTTTAAGGGATTAAGTCAAACTTAGTCCCTTTTTACCTAATAAGTCAAAAATAGCAAATGTATAACTGTAGATTTATATTTGACTTATAAGGTAAAAAGGGAAGATTTCGTATCTAATTGTGTGGTGGAACACATACACGAGGTTATTTATGGAAGAGAAAATAAAATTTGATGATGTAACTTTTAAATATCACGATGCAGTTCAGCCTGCCCTTGACAGATTTCAGCTGACCATTCAACCAGGTGAATTTGTTGCTGTGCTCGGACATAACGGCAGCGGCAAAAGCACGATGGCAAAACTTATCAATGCCCTATTACTACCAAGCGATGGCCTAGTATGGGTCGATGGTATGTCCACAATGGATCAAGCGCTCATGTGGGAGATTCGCAAATCGGTGGGGATGGTGTTTCAAAACCCAGATAACCAGATTATAGCCACAATTGTTGAAGAAGATGTGGCCTTTGGACCCGAAAACCTCGGGGTTAAATCAGAGGAAATTAGAACGCGCGTAGATGACGCGCTTAAGCGCGTTCATATGTGGGAGTACAGAAGACGGCCGCCCCATTTGTTAAGTGGAGGCCAAAAGCAGAGGATTTCTATTGCCGGTGTTTTGGCGATGAAGCCCTCTTGTATTGTTTTCGATGAACCAACTGCTATGTTGGATCCCGCAGGTAGACAAGAGGTCATCGATACCTTGCTATCATTGAAAGGTGAAGGAATTACGCGCATTC
>CALFXQ010000232.1 GCA_937958285.1 uncultured Fusibacter sp.
TGTGTTAAACGGCATGAATCCAACGCTGCTTTATGCATATGGTGGCTTTAATGTCTCTCTACCTCCTGCATTTAACCCTGCAAATATGTTCTTAATTGAGCAAGGTGGCATATACGCCCAAGCCAACTTGCGCGGCGGCTCGGAGTATGGTGAAAGTTGGCATAAAGCGGGCATGCTCTTTAACAAGCAAAATGTGTTTGACGATTTTATTGCAGCGGCTGAAACACTGATCGAGCGAGGTTATACATCGACAGGGAAACTGGCGATTCAAGGTGGTTCAAATGGCGGCCTACTGATGGGTGCAGTTGTGAATCAGAGACCTGAGCTGTTTGGTATGGTATTCCCGCAAGTGGGTGTTATGGATATGCTGCGCTATCATCGCTTTACAATTGGATGGGGATGGATGGTAGAATATGGCAACCCCGATGAAGAAGCGCACTTTAACAATTTGCTCTCTTATTCTCCGCTTCACAATATCGAGGCGAAGGCCTATCCTTCTATTATGGTCATGACTGCAGATCACGACGACCGCGTTGTGCCTGCCCATTCCTTTAAGTACATTGCCACCCTTCAAGAAAAAAACACAAGCGATTGCCCTATGCTCATTCGCATCGACAAAAATGCAGGTCACGGTGCAGGAAAATCAGTCGATAAGATAATTGCAGAACAAACTGACAAATTTACTATGTGGGGCGCATTTAAATAAGTTTATTGACACCACTACTCTTTTTTGATAATTTATACGTTAACGTAACATCTATGGAGGCTTATATGTTTCAGAAAAAGGTAGGTTTTATCGGTTGTGGTCACTTAGCGCATGCACTTATTGAAGGCATGGTTAATTCTGGCGCTTTTCATCCAAGTAGTATCAAGGCCTCAAATCCATCGCCAAAGGCCTTGGAACGTGTACGGTCTGAGTTTCGCATTCAAGTGACACAAGACAATCGCAAACTTGTCGCCTTTTCTGATATCATTATTATGACTGTTAAACCCAATAAATATCCAGAAGTTATTGAAGAAATTAAGGATTTGGTAACGGATCAACACCTTCTAATCACTGTAGCTGCAGGTGTTTCGTTGGGATTTATTGAAACGGCCTTTGGAAGGCCCGTTCGCGCCATTCGCACCATGCCCAATATCCCAGCTGCTGTTGGCGAAGCCATCACCGCGTTGAGTCCCAATACTTATGCCATAGCAGAAGACATCAACCATGCCCAGCAACTTTTTAATTGTGTAGGCCATACAGAGATTGTCAAAGAACACCTGATGAATGTAGTCACTGCCATTTCTGGTTCTTCGCCTGCTATCGTCTTTATGTTCATAGAAGCGCTTTCTGATGGTGCGGTATTAAAGGGAATGGACCGTGAGCAATCGTACCGTTTAATATCACAAGCCATTTTGGGAGCAGCCAAAATGGTTCGCGATTTAGAGACACATCCTGGAACCCTTAAGGACTCTGTGACCTCTGCTGGCGGCACCTCTATAGAAGCTCTTTATTCGTTAGAGAAAAACGGCTTTAGAGGCATCATTATGGAAG
>CALFXQ010000233.1 GCA_937958285.1 uncultured Fusibacter sp.
GTTTCTTACAGAGCTGGCTCAAGATTCGCCCCAAGCAAAATCCGACTCGATAGCTATGGCCTAGAGACATATAGTCCCTACAGCGGTCGCGATTTGATGGATTACGCCATTCACGATGCTGGAGATATTGAATGTATCTTTGGCAATAAGGTCGCAGTGCTCGATGATATCGAGGCCTTTTGCGACAAAGTTGTCTCTGCAGATAAAATACCCGTTATGATTGGCGGCGAGCATTTGGTAACTTTGGGTATGGCCCGCGCCCTAGTCAAGCGCTATCCAGACCTTCACATTTTGCATTTCGATGCACATACTGATTTGCGTCAAGATTACATGGGTGAACCCTTATCGCATGCAACCGTGATTCGACGTATCTTCGACATCGTCGGAGATGGTCGCATCTTCCAATTTGGTATTCGCTCTGGCACACGCGAAGAATTTGACTGGGCAGCCACAGGTAAGCACGTGCAACTTCGCAAGTTTGATACTGTGGGTTTAGCTGAGGTTGCCAAGGCATTAGTTGGCAAACCCGTACTCGTTACCATAGACTTAGATGTACTCGACCCTTCAATTTTTCCTGGCACAGGTACGCCAGAACCGGGTGGCATTTCCTTTAAAGAAATGTTAGAAGCCATTGGCCACTTTATACCACTCAACATCGTAGGTGCAGATTTAGTAGAACTCTCCCCCGATTACGATGCAACAGGTGTTTCTACAGCAGTTGCTTCTAAGCTTATTCGCGAAGTCATGCTCAGCATAAAATAAAAAAAGTTTACATCATCACCACTAATACAAAAACCTCCTACTTATGTGCTTCGTCACAAGTAGGAGGTTTTCAGTTTTTTATAGGTCCGTTGACCTACATAACTCGCGAGTACTCATAAATCAACGCTACATTACTCGATGAAATCAATAATTGTCTTATAGAACACATCGACATTTAAGGGCTTGGACATATAATCGTCCATACCAGCTTCTATGCATTTCTCGCGATCCCCTTGCAAAGCATTTGAAGTTAACCCAACAATAGGTGTTCTAGTAGACAGCGTCAATTCATATTCTCTGATTGCTCTTGTTGCCATATAACCATTCATAATTGGAAGTTGTATATCCATTAGCACCAATGAAAACTGCTGAGATTTAAAAGCACCCACAGCTTCGGATCCATCCTTTGCTCTCGAGGCTTCCCATCCTCTTTTTATTGCAAGTTGTTCACATAACATCCAACTTACATCGTCATCTTCAACAACCAAAATATTAATTTTCTGAACATTCTTTTTCAAAAAAAGTGTTGTTTCTTCGCCAGTAGTAGGCCCAAGATTCATTGCAAGAGCAAAAGGACACTTTACAATAAAAGTACTCCCCTTTCCAGGTGTGCTTTCAAGACTTATACTACCACCCATCAGCTCCACAAGTCCTTTAGCAATAGATAAACCCAGGCCAGAGCCTCCATATTTTCTAGTTGTAGAATTATCTGCTTGTCTATAACCATCAAAAATAAAGTCATGCTTGTCTTTATCTACACCGATGCCAGTATCTATAACCCTAAACTCACAAATTATCTTATCAGGTAGTTCACTATATATTTCTTTTACACTTATTTTTACTTGTCCATTGTGAGTAAACTTAAAGGCATTGTCAATTAAGTTCATCAAAACTTGCCTTAACCTAAATGTATCGCCAATAATATAATCGTTAACTTTAGGATCAATTTCGTAAATTAAGTCTATGTTCTTATTGGTTGTTAATGGCTCGAATAGTTCTACAATACTGTATATGAAAGCACGCATCGAAAATTCTCTTTCATCAAGTGCAATCATCCCTGCACCAATTTTTGAGTAATCGAGAATGTCATTAATTACTTTTAGTAGCACACCTGATGAGCGAAGTGATATGTCAATTAAATGTGACTGCTCATCTGAAGAATCAGTCATTTTTAAGAGTTGTAGCGTGCCCATTACGCCATTAAGGGGTGTCCTTATTTCATGAGACATATTTGCAAGAAAGACTGTCTTTGCATTGTTAGCACTTTCCGCTTCTACTTTTGAAGCGATTAAAGCTTCTTCGGCCTTTTTTAGCTCTGTCACATCTTGAAGGACACCAAAGACTTGCTGACATTCCCCTAAATCTGTTCTTCTATATACTGATTCGATAGATCTTAAGTTGCGCCAATCACCGCTTTTGCTCTTCATGCGATAGATATGTTCGATGTGCTCGCCATCTTTAAGTGTAAAATATTTTGGTGTAATCTTGCTTACATAGTTTAGGTAATCATCTGGATGCATTAAGGTTTCGATCATATTGTCGGCGAGTTCTAGAATTTCATTGGCGCTGTACCCTAACAAGTCTATGATTCTGTCATTAGAATAAACATTTTTGTTTTGTTTAACATCATATATGTACAAAACTTCTGGATTTAATTCCAGTAATGTGTTTAAAAAGTTCTGTCTCTCCTTGTGTTCCTGGTCTTTATTATGAATCTCTGTTATGTCTTGAAAAGCGCCATTTAACTGTACTATACTGCCATTTTCATTCTTAATTACTTCACCAATAGTCCTAACGTATTTTATATTTTGTTTCGCAGTGCAAATTTCTAGTGTCAAATCAAAAGGTTCGCCATTTGTTATGGCGTTGTTTACAGCCTCTTCGATACGGGGCTTTGACCCTTCTGTATAAAAATTTATAGCAGTTTCCACTGTAGGAACATAATCACCTTCAACTTCGTGGATGCTACAAACCTCATCCGACCAAGTGAGTCCATATGTTGAAACATCCAAAGACCAACCACCAATTTTTGCTAATTTGCCCATATTACTTAACATTCTATTGGAGCTTTCAAGTTGAGCTGTCGCATTTAGCAACTGTTCTTGCTTCAACTTATCGATTGTAATGTCTTTTACCATTCCATAAATCACATTCTGATTTTCTTTATCGCCTTTAGAGACTGACCAATCCTTAAACCAAGCCCACTGACCATCTTTTTTTCTAATTCTGTATTCAATCGAGAACTCATGGCCAGTAACTGACTTTGCTATGGCACGATTTACATCCTCAATATCATCTGGGTGAATACAATCATGCCAATGATATGGATTTTCAATCAAGTATTCTCTGCTGTACCCTAACAAAGTTTCAACATTCTTTGAATAATAGACACCACCATTGTCTTTTTCATAAACATAGAGAACAATTAGCGCATGATCTAACAAGTCGTTTATTCGTGTTTCATTTTCCACCACAAGAAGCTCTAGTTTTTTTCGATCTGTTATATTAACATGGGCACCGAGCATTCTAATTGGGACGCCCAATTCATTTCTAATAGCCATACCTCGACAGCGTATCCACACTGTTGAGCCATCTTTATGTCGATATCTTACAATTTGATCGTATGGATATGCCGGATTATCTAGATGTTTCTTGACATTTTCAAATGCTACTTTTAAATCCTCTTGATTAATAATATCTTGCCACTCACTCGCCTTATGCAACTTTTCATTTGGGTCGTATCCAAAACTTAACCAGAATTTTGAGCTCATCCATTCATTTTCTTGATTTTCCAAATCCCAGTACCATATGCCATCTAATGCTCCTGTTTGTAAGAATTCAAAAATATCATCATTTTCCTTGATCAAACTATAGAGTTCATTCTTCAAATAGTTCTCTGTCATATGTGAGCACTCCTCATCGTCAATATTCAAAACAAGAGTCTTAATTGTTGAA
>CALFXQ010000234.1 GCA_937958285.1 uncultured Fusibacter sp.
TTATTTAGGTACAACACCGATTTCTTTAACCAAGTACTTCGATAACGATGTATACCATAAGCAGCCAAGGTCCCTATTACTGTTGCAATGATAGCAGCTAACGCCGCAATCAACAACGTATAGTAAAGTGCCTTCATAATCTGCTGATCTTTAAATAACTCTCCATACCACTTGAAGGTAAACTCTTGAAAGCGACCGCCTCTTTTTCCGGAGTTAAAAGAGAAAATCATCAGTATAGCGATTGGAGCATATAAAAATGCATATACTAGCATTAAATATACACTTCGGATTGCGCGATGATCCAGCGCCTCAAACAATCTGTTAAGTGTTTTATCTACCATACGCCACCACCTTCACCTTCTTGATCATAGCGAGAGAGTACGGCCATTAATACTAAAATCAACATCATGAGTAGCAGTGACAACATCGATCCAAAGTGCCAATCATAGGTTAAGGTAAACTGGCGTTCAATTAAATTGCCGATTAAATCGTATTTGCCACCACCCAAGAGCGCTGAAATGACAAAAGTACTCACTGCTGGCATAAATGTCATGGTAATTCCCGAAAGAATACCGGGGATAGACAATGGCATAACCACTTTTGTAAAGACAATGCGCTTTGTAGCACCTAAATCTTCTGCAGCCTCAATGAGATTCTTATCCATCTTACGCATAACCGTGTAGATTGGCAAAATCATGAAAGGAATATAATTATAGACCATTCCAAAGAGCACTGCACTTTCATTAAATAGTAACTCGAAAGGGCCCATACCAAAAAATCCAAACATCTGATTGACTATGCCCGTTGGCCCTAAAAGCGACTGTATGGCGTATGTCCTCAGAAGGAAGTTCATCCACATTGGCAAGACAAGTAGTACCACGAAGAACCGCTCCCATTTGGTTGAGAGGCGTGTCAACATGTATGCCACTGGATATCCTAACAATAGGCACAATGCCGTGGCCACCAACGCCATGTAAAAGGATCGAAAGAGAACCTCTAATACGATTGGATTATTTAGTGCATTTAGGTTGGCTAAGCTTAGATGAAAACTGCCGCCACTAGGCTTAGTAAAAGCGTAGAAGACGATCATCATTAGTGGCACAATTACAAAAGTGGCACTCCAAATAAGATATGGCGCACTGCTATAGCGCTTCATCATGGTGTCACCTGATCCATGACATGGATATCCTCTGGTTCAAATGCTATCGACACATTTTCACCAACGTGACAAGCCTTAGTCGAATGAACCAACCACTCGTACCCATCGCTTTCAATGAGCATTTCGTAATGTACACCTTTAAATACTGTCGAAGTTACACGACCTTGAATGCCGCTTGTTCCCTCTGGATTTAGACGGATATCCTCGGGCCTTATGACGATATCCACACTTTGATTGCTAGAAAAGCCCGAGTCCACACACTTAAACTGGCGATTCAAAAAAGTCACATAATAATCTTCTTGCATTGTGCCCGGTATAATGTTGGATTCGCCAATAAAATCTGCGACAAATGCATTTTCAGGTTCATTGTAAATATCTGTTGGAGATCCAATTTGCTGAATTCTGCCCTTATTCATAATGATAATCTTATCGCTCATGGTCAGTGCTTCTTCTTGGTCGTGGGTGACATAGATAAAAGTAATACCCACTTGTTGCTGCATTTGCTTCAGCTCAAGTTGCATTTCTTTGCGGAGTTTTAAGTCTAGAGCCCCGAGTGGCTCATCGAGAAGAAGTACCTTCGGTTCATTTACCAAAGCTCTCGCAATAGCAATGCGTTGTTGCTGGCCGCCGCTCATGGCGTTGATTCTACGCTTTTCAAAGCCGCTTAAATTCACCAAATCCAACATTTTTTTTACCCGACGCTTTATTTCATTCTCTTGTACCTTTTGTATACGTAGGCCAAAGGCAATATTCTCAAAGACATCGAGATGGGGAAATAATGCGTATTTCTGAAAAACAGTATTTATCTGTCTTTGATAAGGGGGAATGTGATTAATGACTTTGCCTTCGAAAGCAACATCTCCTGAGGTAGGCGTTTCAAAGCCACCAATCATCCGCAATGTCGTTGTCTTACCACATCCACTTGGACCCAATAGCGTTAAGAATTGATTCTCTTTAACCCACATGTTTTGATTATCGACCACGGTTTCTTCGCCATAGCGTTTAGTTAAATTTTTTGTTTCAATAATTCGTGTCATCTTCTCCTCCTAGAAACTTGGCGGCGTGCTCACCATTAACATGGTAGCAGGTCGTTTATACGGATTAGATATGCGGTGTTGAATATTCGAACGATAGTAAAAACTTTCGCCTTTTTTTATTCTATAAATACGCTTGCCGAGAACGAGCTCAATCTGACCATTAATCACATAGCCAAATTCCTCACCTTGATGAGATTCCTCTTCTGTATACACACCATCTGGTCCAATTTCAATCATTATAGGTTCCATATCATTTTTTTGTGAATTGCTAATCAACCAATTAATTTTAAAGCCAGCATCTTCGTTATGTGTCGTAAAGATATCTTCGGGTCCGAAGACAATTTTTTCATCGTCTTCTTCACTAAAAAACTCCTTTAGATTGGTTCCCAATGTATCTAAAATATCTACTAGGGTCGCAATCGAAGGCGATGTTAAATCGCGCTCCATTAGTGAGATAAACCCTTTAGACAAATCACAGCGAGAGGCGAGTTCTTCTTGTGTTAAGTTGTTTTCAAGCCTTAATCGTTTTATCTTATTTCCGATCACAGGACACCTCCATGTAAGTAACACTATTATTATAAATCACTAAAAACCATTTCGCAAGGTTTAGTATGACTAAACTTATAAGATTGTTTTGTTAAATTTAGACGGTGTTAAAATATATTATAAACACATAAAAAGAGCATCTCTTATGAGATGCTCTTTACTGGAGGCGGTACCCAGATTTGAACTGGGGGTAAAGGTTTTGCAGACCTCTGCCTTACCACTTGGCTATACCGCCAGATATGGAGCGGAAGAAGGGATTTGAACCCTCGACCCTCGCCTTGGCAAGGCGATGCTCTACCACTGAGCCACTTCCGCAGGAACTTGTGTAAACACAAGTAAATGGTGATCCATCCGCGACTCGAACGCGGGACACCCTGATTAAAAGTCAGGTGCTCTACCGACTGAGCTAATGGATCATGATTTGTTCGACCTCAGTCTGGAGAACAACTAATAGAGTTTGCGAAGCAAATCTCGTAAGGTTGTTCGACTTCTGCCATATGGCAGATACTGAGCTAATGGATCATGATTAATTGAATTTGTATTCAACTGTGAAAAAATGGAGCGGAAGAAGGGATTTGAACCCTCGACCCTCGCCTTGGCAAGGCGATGCT
>CALFXQ010000235.1 GCA_937958285.1 uncultured Fusibacter sp.
CCCAGTAACCTCGGATGTATAAATCATGCCCCATCTTCGTTCACTAAGAGCCTTTAAATCCATGTCACTTTGGCCAACATTCACTTGAGTACCAATCAATTTATCATATTCTTTTTCACCGTCAATACGAAGCGTGCCGCTCGTATCTAACACGTGTAATGCTTCAAAGAGTCCCTCTGATGACTTCACAATATTGCGCAAGTAAAACTTAACCGTATTCTGACGACCACTTTCTATTGGACTATTCCGATTATAAGCCTCAAGCAAAATGCTAATATCCGGTTGGGCTGCTACGCTTTGACTGAGTAGAACTGCCGACTGTGCTTTTTCCTTCATTAACTCCACCAAACTCTTTGAATGTTGCATCAAGAGTTTATTGGCATTTTCAAATTGACTGCTCGCTGTCATCCACGCACTGAAAGCACTCATCAAAATTAGAGGCACTAGTGCTAAAATGAAAAACATTGCTAGTAGCTGTGTTCTTAGTTTCACAATGCACTCCTTAGTCCATGAATCCCTTAGGGTCGATCCTCAAGATGTATCGTCACTTTTTTCACGCTATAAGAAAAACAAGCGCCTTCTTGACGAAGGCGCTCTAAAAGCTACTTAATCGCTTCTAAACCAGCGTCATAGTCCTCTTGTGGCAAGGAGATGAACCCAACTTCTGGTGATAATTCACCACCAATTGTAAGGAAGTACTCGACATAGGCTTTGACCTGTGGCTTAGCGAGTGATGCTTTATTGACATAGATAAAGAGTGGTCTAGAGAGTGGTGCATATGTGCCAGATTTAATTGTCTCGAAGTCTGGTAATACTGGTCCATTGCCATTATCTATCGCTACTGCTTGAAGTGTATCTGCATTCTCTTCATAGTACGAATATCCAAAGAATGCCATTGCATATTTGTCACCCGCTACACCTTGAACTAAAACGTTGTCGTCTTCAGATGCTGTAAAGTCTTGTCTGATTGCGCCAGATTCACCATTAATCGTCTCTGTAAAGTAATCAAATGTGCCAGAATCAACGCCAGGAGCATAAAGTTTAATTGGCTCTTGTGGCCAAGCTGGATCTAAGTCCGACCATAGCTTTACAGTAGATTCAGGGTTCCAAATTTGTGTAAGTTGTTCAACAGTAAGATTTTTCGCCCAGTCGTTCTCTTTGTTAATAACTACTGTCAAGCCATCAAATGTCACTTTAAGTTCGATGAACTCGATGTTGTTGGCTTTTGCATCTTCTGCTTCTTTATCTTTAATAGGTCTTGATGCATTGCTGATATCGGTCTCACCGGCAATGAACTTCTTAAAACCGCCGCCAGTTCCAGATACACCTACAGTAACGCGTACATCTGTATTTTCTTTGCCAAACTCTTCAGCAACAGCTTCTGCTAGTGGAAACACGGTTGATGAACCATCTATTAAGACTTCACCTTCTAGAGCTGGGACTGCTTCTGTTTCGCTAGCAACAGTTGTTGCCTCTTGTGTTGTTTCTGCAGCTTTTGGTGCGCATGCAATCATGCTAAGTGCAAGAATACCCGCTAAACCAATAAGACCTATTCTCTTTAGATTTTTCATTTTTCCTCCAAGGTAATAATGCATATGTTTTTAATTTGTTTGTGCCCGCCTCGTTGCCGGCTACACTAAGAATATAACAAGTCCATGTTAGCGATATATAAGGCTTGTGTTAAAAACATGTAAAGAGCAAATAGAATTCATCGTTTGTTAACAAAAAAAGACATCGCTCAATGGCAATGCCTTTTTAAGGTTTACTTTATTTTATAACCCACACCTCTAATTGTCTCAATGTACTTATGTGTATCCGTCTCGATTTTCTTTCTCAGGTGCCTAATATGCACATCCACCGTTCGCGTCTCACCGTAGTATTCATAGCCCCAAACAGAATCGAGTAAGTGGTCGCGCGTTAAGACTTTTCCTTTATTTTCTGCAAGCATTTGAAGGAGTTCGAACTCTTTAAATGTCAGTTGAAAAATTTCGTTGCCTCGTGAAACCACATGCTGCTCCACATCGATGATTAAGCCCTCAATGTCGTATCGATGCTTACTCTCCTTAACAGGTGTTTGTTGCTGTGTTCTTCTCAAGACGGCCTTTGCTCTGGCCAAGAGTTCTCTCACACTAAATGGTTTCGTTAGGTAGTCGTCGGCACCAATTTCTAATCCGAGTACTTTGTCCATTTCGCTGCCCTTAGCGGTCAACATAATCACCGGCAAATCTCTCGTCTTTTCATTTTGCTTCAAGCGCCTACACACTTCTATGCCATCGAGCTCAGGAATCATAATATCGAGCAGCGTCACATCTGGCATCACTTCCTGAACAAGAGCAAGTCCATCTTTTCCATTATTCGCCACATGGACAATGTAGCCATTTTCTTCAAAATTGTATCGAATCAATTCGGCAATATGCTCCTCATCCTCGATGATGACCAAGTTCAATTTTCCCATACCGTCCTCCTGTTATAGATGGGTTTATTATAGCGTACAGAATAGACACTGTGGTTAAATGCATGTAAATTCTGAGTATCTAGTGCAAAGTTGTGCCTGCTCACTTCTTTTTTGTTCTTCTTTTTTGAGCATACATCGCACCATCCGCCAAACGAAGGGCGGTAAGAATATCTTTTGCCTGCTCTGGCATTGTTACCACACCAAAATCCCCTCCAACTATAATTTTTTTGTCGGTCATAGGGGTTGCTTTAAGTGCTTGCACCATACGCCTTACGAGTTCATCTGCTGCTTCTTTGTTCGTATGTGGTAACAAAATAACAAACTCATCTCCACCGAAACGACCTATTTCATCCGTCTCACGAATGCAGTGTTTCAAGAGTTTGCCTACCTCTCTTAAGACCTCATCTCCAACTAAATGGCCGTATTCATCGTTAATAACTTTAAAATCTGTAAGATCGAGCATAACTACAGAAGCTTCACCAGGATATCTTTCCAATCGATGCTGTTCCTCTTGTATACGCCTCATAATATACCTTCGATTGTGCAGTTCTGTTAGTGGATCGATTAACGCTTCTTCTTTAATGACACCGATTAGGTCATCTAGCCGCCAGATCATGGCCAACTGATTTGCAATAATCGCCAATATCTCTTTTTCTTGATCTGTGAGTGCCTCGACGTGCATCGTATATAATACACCATAAGAAATATCGTCATGTACGATAGGCGCACATGTATGGAATAGTTGCTGACTCCTAATTCTCACTTGTTGTTGCTGTCTTGTCGATAGTGACATTTCTATTAACGCTCGGGCATGGGGATAACCAAACAGCACGTCGCTTTCTGGTTTACTCTCACTAACCAGCCGTAGACCATGATCCACAACTGCATATACTGCAAGATGATTAATTAACGATTCAGAGACCAACATTTCTGAGGTAGACTTTCTATCACCTGCCTGCATCATACGCGATACCAACTGATGTAAATCCTTTAAGTGAAATGAATGTGCCTCAAGCTGTTTACGCATGCTGAGCTCTTCTAAGTACAATCCCAAATGTTCGGCGCATAATTTGAGCATTTCAATTTCTACATCGTTAAAGGCATTCCATTTTTCACTATCAGCGCCAAGAACACCTATTAACTTGTTCTCAGAAACGATTGGAATGAGCGCTAATGAATTAACATCTGGATGGTGTACGAGATACTGCTTATCGTCTTTTACATTTCCTGAATAGTAGTTGATTCTATCTAAAATTACCTTTCCAAGAACGCCTTTAAACTCTTCAAAATACAAATGTTGCTCTTCGTCCTTGAAATCACCTAGATAATCAAAAACACGAAAATGGGTATCGTCAGATATCGCCTGCTCAAACAAAAATAAATTTCTAAATTCAATGATCTTCATAAGTTCTTTGCACAGTAATTTAAATAAATTGTAACTATCTTTAGCTTCTCTAAAGCGACTTAAAATAGAGAAAAGATGCTTTTGCTTATGTGTTAAGTCCTTTATTTGCTCGTTTCTAATCAACAATCTCTGATTTGCATTTTCGAGTTCTTTATACAGCAGCTCTTGTTCTGTTATATCTGAACCCGTCATTAGAAACTGAGGATCATCATTCTCGTAGTTGATTACAATCGACCAACCAATCCACTTTTCTAGAAAGTTCTTTGTCTCCACAAGTCTTTTAAACTGAAACGATTGATCATGACCCTTGCTACTTTGAAACCACCGAAGCAGTGAATCTCTTACCGTATCGGTAAAGAGCCGCGCGTGAAAGGACTTTCCATAATCATCGATGTCAAAATTTCCAAATATTCTCGAGAAGGCCTGATTATGACGAATC
>CALFXQ010000236.1 GCA_937958285.1 uncultured Fusibacter sp.
TAATACCCTTATGGAGGAGATTTATTATGAAACTTAAGGTGCTAATAGATAACAACACCCTCATAGACCGCTACTTTATTGGTGAACCAGGGGTTTGCTACTATATAGAATCCGAGGGCAAGAAGATCTTGTTTGATCTAGGCTATAGTGATGCCTTTATTAAGAATGGCATCAAGATGCATGTAGATTTTAACAACATTGACTATGTGGTCCTAAGCCATAGTCATTTAGACCATACTTGGGGCATGGAAGCCCTAATCAAGTGGTTCAACGAAGTGAAAATGGAAGGAAAAAACTACAAAAGGCCGCTTTTAGTAGCGCACCCTCTGGTCTTTACACCTCGATCTTTCAATGATGAAGATGCGTTTGGAATGTCCCTTTCCCGTGAATTAGTCCTAAAATATTTGAACGATGGCTTAACAAAAGGTCCGATGTGGATAACTGAAAATCTAGTATTCCTTGGCCAAATTCCAAGACTCAATGCATTTGAAGCAAAAGAACCCATTGGCAAGATCGAAGTTGAAAGTGTTCTAAAAGAGGATGAACGCATCCTTGTTGACGACTATAGCTTAGATGACAGTGCACTGTGTTTCAGATCTCAAGATGGATTGGTTATTATTACAGGGTGTTCTCACGCGGGTATTTGCAATATTGCAGAGTATGCCAAGCTGATTTGTGGCGAGAATCGCATCACAGATATTATTGGAGGGCTTCATCTGCAGAATCCTTCTTCTGATCAGTTAAAGGGGACGGCAGACTATTTAAAAGTTCAAAATTGTGTCAGCATACACCCTTGTCACTGTACCGATCTTGCGTCTAAAATTGAATTGTCGCAAGTGACAAACATCTTAGAAGTCGGCGTCGGACTGGAACTGGAATATGCTCCCGCTAAAGAGGATATTTAAAATTTTGTGACCCTTTTTTCTGCTTCCATGCATCGATAAACATAAAAAAGACCGCATTGCGGTCTTTTTTGCTATCTAATCATGTTTTATCAAAAGCGCTACGTTGCCCGTCTTTGTTCCTTGGTCCACATATCGGTGGGCTGCTGCGATTTCGTCGAGGGTGAAGGTTCGGTCGATAACTGCCTTTAACTTGCTCTCCTCATACATCTGCGCGAGTAGTTGCAGGTCGGCCTTGCGCACACCTGCAATGCCATAGCCATCTACAGAAATGAATCGCCCGCCTGGCTTCAACATTTTCTTAACCTTAGACTTCTTGATTTTTCCTACGGCATCAAAGATGATATCGTATTTCTTATCTGTTTTTTTGTAGGCGTCGTTCTGATACTCAACAAGGGTTTGTGCCCCGAGCTTCCCAACGAGATCAAAATTCTTTTTGCTGCAGACCGCTGTCACCATCGCGCCAAGGTATTTGGCCACCTGCACCCCCGCCGTTCCCACAGCACCTGATGCGCCGTAAATCATGACGTCTTGGCCTACTCCGATTTCCGCCTTTCTTAGGAAGAATAAAGCCGATGTGCCTCCAAAGGGGAGCACCGCCGCCTCTTCGTAAAGCGCATTTTTAGGCTTGAGGGCAACGGCCCTTGCCTCTTTCATGGTAATATACTGGGCATGCCCACCGAAACTCATTCCCGTCACGCCAAAGACCTGATCCCCAATCTTGAAGGACTCAACCCCTTCACCCAGCCCAACAACCTCACCTGCAATATTGGCACCTAAAATAGGTTGTTTGGGCTTGCTAAAACCCATCATAAATCGCATCATAATACCCATAATTGGACCCACAGAAAGGCTCCTTAAGCGTACATCCATTGTATTTACTGCACTTGCCATAACCTTAATCAGAACCTCGCCAGGTTCCACCTGTGGCACGGGAACCTCCTTAACTTTAATCACTTCCGGTGATCCATATTTTTCACATATAGCAGCTTTCATAAACTTCCTCCACTTTTTTCTATCATGTGATCCAACCCAGCTGCTTGGCCTTAGCTACCGCTTCTGTACGTCGTTCCACTTGCATTTTCCCAAATATCCTCTGATTGATGCCCTTTACTGAGCTCAACACCAAATACAGCTGATTTCCGATTTCCTCGTTGGACATGCCATCTGCTATGAGCCTCAATACATCCAGTTCTCGTGGTGTCAATGACTCAACGCCCTCCTGAATCTCAGGGTGCTCCTTTACTTCCAAAGCCTTTAAAATTTTTGTTATGAAAGCCGGATAGATTAACTCCAGCTCTGAATCCTTTATAATATCAATCATTCCCATGCCCACCTCAGTAAATGGACGGGTGCAATTGTTCTGATGACACAGCGCCACGGCCCTTTGCAAGGTTTCTAAACCCTTCTGCCGCGCCCCATATCTGTAGCAGGCATGAGCATGGAGAATCAGATCCTCTAAGATTTGTTCGTGCATGCCCAGCGCCATTCCCTGCTCAATCCAAGGCTCAGCCAACTCTATGGCCTGTCTTGCTTCTCCCTTAGCTAGCTTCAATCGAAAATCAAGTCTTTCCATATACCGCAGCTTGAGCATTAACTCCACCGCGGCGATGTTTCCGAGTTTTAAAAGAATTCTGCCCTGTTCGTAGGCAACTTCATCAAGATGGTGACTATATCCTTCCTGCTTGCACTGGTTTTCGATCCCTTCAAGCCTTATTAGCGCGTCTCGATAGGCTCCCCTCGCTACCATGAGCTTGATCTCTTCCATCTGACAAAGCACCGATCGATCTGTGCGGTCTATGAGCCCTACCAGCCGTGATGCTTCCCAGATTAACGCTTCTGCCTCACTCAGCCTGTCTTGCTTCATTAAAATCTGCGACTTTGCTAAATATGCATCCGCTGTGGCTGGATAGGCCTTATGCCCCTTAAATTCAAAGATTTCTTGATAGTACCTTAACGCTGCCTCATAGGAGAGATTCTCTTGCTTGATTTTCCCTAGTCCCGTTAATGCCATTAACCAAATATTCACTGGACCTATCTTCTGGCTCAGCCACTTGGCCTCACCCAAGTATTCCTCTGCCAAGCTGTACTCATGCTTTAGCAGTTTGGCATGCCCCAGTGCCCATAAGGCCGAGCTCTTTACTCCCACGCTATCATTTCCAGTCAGCTTGAGTGCCAGCTGCGCTTCCACCTCCGCTTTATCGCTATCATGCTGGACTGCGTAAAGAACCGCCTTCACCGATGCGATGTGCCCTTTAAGTGGGTCAAAATCTATTTCAACCTTTCCGGTTAGCAGCTCGATACCCTTTTCTGCCGCCTGGAGTCGTCTTGCCACCTGGCCCATTCTACCGAGATAAAAGTCCGCAGATGCCATTAAAACCCAAAGCCATGGTCTCGTGTCCAGCACCTTTGGCGAAAGGGACTCAAGCCAGTTTAGCGCCAAGCGAGTTGCGCCCCTAAACACTAGGGGCACCTCACCAACCTGCAGTAACATTGCTGCGCGATCGATATCACCTGCCTTTGATGCATGTTGAAATGCTTCTATTTCGCAATTATTATCCTCAAACCATCGACTTGCTTCCAGGTGAAGCTTCTCGAGGTTTAAATCTCCATATTCTACCCCACTGTTTCCCAAGGATTTCTGTAGCTGGCTGCGCAAAACATCTAAAAAGAGATGATGAAAACGGAACCATCTGCGCCGTTCATCAAGCGGAATTACAAAATAGTGCTTGCTTTCAAAGCCCACCAAATCATTACTGTCAATGGCCACACCGAATGGCTTTAGTAGCGCTGCCACCAACTCTGTACAGAATCGATCCGTCAGAGCAGCACAGAGTAGGATTAACCTTTCTTTGCGCGATAAACTGGCGAGGACCTGTTCGGTCAAATACTCCACCACAAAGGGATGACTGCCTGTAAAGGCATTGATCGCTAAAAGGAGCGATTCTTCCTGTGAGGATTCATCTTCCTGTGAGGGTTCATTTCCTGACAACTTAGAATGTACCCTTACCTTAGGCTTGAGGGTCAAGGCTGCCAGCTGAAGACCTGCAGCCCACCCCTCTGTCCTTTTAATCAGGGGAGTCAGTGCAGAGACAATACTGCTTCCACTTTCCATCTCTAATATGCCCTTCAAAAAGATTTCCGACTCAT
>CALFXQ010000237.1 GCA_937958285.1 uncultured Fusibacter sp.
CCTATATTGGATTTGGCGCACCACTTGCCGTTTTTATGTTTCATGGGTTTATTAAGTCGATCCCACTAGAATTAGAAGAGGCTGCGCTAATTGATGGGTGTTCAAGACCGCAAATTTTCTTTATGATAGTAATGCCGATACTTAAACCTATCTTTGTGACTATTTCAATTCTCAATGCAATATGGATTTGGAACGACTTCTTGCTACCTTCTCTCATACTTGGTGTAGGTCAAGATATTCAAACGGTTCCTCTGGCGATCCGAGGCTTTGCAGGCTCGTTCGTGAAGAAGTGGGACTTGATCATGACCGCTGTTTTAATGGCTGCAGCACCAATTATCGTCGGGTTTTTAGCAGGACAAAAACACATTATAAAGGGTATGATTTCCGGCTCCATCAAATAGTGAGCATGCTATTTGTAGTGAATTCTGGAGGACATCGTGAAAATAACCATCAAAGAAATCGCCGCGCGTGCGGGTGTTTCAAAAGCAACCGTGTCGCGGGTGCTAAATCAATCGAAATCGGTAAGTGAGCCCGTTAGAGAGCGAGTACAAGCCGTGATCGACGATTGTCAGTTTAAGCCCAGTGCCATGGCGCGTGGGTTATCTACCAATAAATCGCATTTAATAGGCATTATTCTGCCTGATTTGTCCAATCCCGTCTTTTCGCGCATGATCGCGGGGATGGAGGCGAGTATTCGAGACAAGGCCTATTCTTTGCTCATTATGGCCACTGATTTTAAAGTGGAGAACAAAATCCAACTCATAGAAATTCTAAAGGACAAGGGCGTCGACGGACTTGTTCTAGTTACCGACCACGGCACGCAGATGCTCTTTGAAACACTCAAGAACTTTGCACGACCAACGGTGATTATCGGCGCAGAGACTCCGATTCCCGAAATTCCCGTGATCCGAATCGACAACTATTTGGCATCGAGAGAAGCCGTCCAATACTTAATTCATGCAGGCCACCAAAAGATTGCCATGATACATGGACCTTTAGATGATCCGCAGTCGGGATTGGCGCGCTTTATGGGCTTCAAAGATGTCATGGTGGAAAACGGGTTGTTCGACGATCACTTGACCATCGGCAGCTGGTATGGCTTTGAACAGGGTTATCACGCCATGGCTCAGCTTCTTACAAAGCCAAATTTGCCTACAGCGGTATTTTGTGCCTGTGATTTAATTGCCATTGGCGCCATGAAAGCGGCCATGGAGAATGGCATTTCGGTGCCAGCGCAAATGGCCTTTGTGGGTTTTGACGATGTGGATGTGGCCAAGATGTACAATCCAAGTCTCACCACGGTAAGGCAGCCCTTTGAAGAGAAGGGGCGTTTGGCGATAACTGAGCTTATTGAGCTCATCGAGCGATATGAATCGGGTGAGCCTCTTGAGAAGGCGGCTTGCAAGGTGCTTGCCCACAAGTTTGTGTTGAGGGAAAGCTCGCGCACCACCATTGTGCGGCCATAAGGTGTTATGCCTTGAATTTGTACCTATAAGGAGATCTTTGATGTCTAATATTCTTTGTGTGGGTGAACTGCTTATCGATTTTTTTGGGATAGCGCCAGGTTTAGGTTTGGCTCAACAAGAGCAGTTCAAACGTCTGCCCGGGGGTGCGCCTGCAAATGTGGCAGCGGTGGCAGCCTTTATGGGTTCACAGACTTCGCTGCTAAGTGCTGTTGGCCGAGATGGTTTTGGCGATTTTTTAGTGGCCTATATGCATGGCTTTGGCGTCGACACCATGGCCATAGAGCGCGTGGATGCACCTACAACCATGGCCTTTGTCTCGGTAGATGCTCATGGGCAGCGAGACTTTGTCTTTAACCGTGGCGCTGATGCCATGCTGAGCTATTCAGAAGTCACAGAGTCGGTGATTAAAGGGCACAAGCTGGTGCACTTTGGGGCTGCAACAGGCTTTTTAGAGGGCACTTTAAAAGAAACATATATTAAGGCGCTGAATCTGGCAAAAGAAAGTGGTCATCTAATTGGCTTTGACCCAAACTACAGAAATGCCTTTTGGGCAGGGAAAGAAGCGGCATTTGTAGAGGCTTTAATGCCGTTTATAAAAGCTGCACACCTGGTAAAAGTAAGCGATGAAGAGCTTAGACTTATAACGGGAGAATCATCAGTAGCCCATGGCATTACAAAGTTAATCGATCTTATTGACGGCGTTTTATGCGTCACCTTAGGCGCCGATGGCGTTTTAGTGGCTAGCAAGGCTTGGCAGTTTTCTGCCACAGCTCCGAGTGTAAATGTGGTCGATACCACTGGTGCGGGCGATGCTTTTGTAGGCGCTCTGCTACATTTGCTCGCAGCTAAAGAAAATCCAATGGCGGCACTACGAGACGTTGAGATTTTGATCCCAATTGTAACACAGGCTGCTAAGGTTGCTTCACATATTTGTACCGAGTATGGTGCACTTACGGCACTTCAAACATTAAAAGACAATTTTTAAGGTGGCAATGATGCATAACAATAGAGGCAATGCAAGCAATACAAGCAATATAAGCTTTAAACATACGGGTTTTGAACCCACGAGGCTCGCCCTAGAGGAGAGTCTCTTTTCTTTAGGAAATGGCTATTTGGGCGTGCGCGCAAGTCTTGAAGAATGCGAGCATGTAGAGGGCTCCATACGAGGTAGTTACATTAACGGCCTATACGAAAAAGTGCCCATGCAACACGCGGAGATGGCATTTGGGTTTCCCGTTGAACAAGATAAACAGCCGCGCATTGTAGATACTCAGACCGTTCGCATCTTTTTAGACGAGGAGCAGGTGGTGCTCGATGGGGCACGCATTTCCGACTTTTCTCGAGAGCTAGATCTCGAAACAGGTATATACACCAGAAACTATGGCTATACTACAAAGAGCGGTGCAGTTGCTCAGCTTACCTTTTGGCGAATAGCCTCTTTAACGGCGCCCCAACATTTTTGCTACAAGCTTCAGGTGCAATACGAGGGGGTGATTCGCCTCGAGAGCGTGTTGCGGGCGGATGTGGAGAATTACACAAATCCAGATGATCCTAGGGTCTCTGGCGCGCATGCGAAGCTATTAGTTGTGAATGTGGTCGATGCCATAGGCGCTTTGGCCTTTTCTGAGGTGCAGACAAAGACCTCTAACCTTCGTATGGCCGTAGCTGTCAATCACGTGGCCACCTGCGATTGGGGCCAGATTCCCGTTGTTGGCGCTGCATTTGGGGAGCATGTAATTCACACCGTGGGTGCAGTGGGCATGCTAACCCTAGAAAAGCACTGTGCCTTTTCCGACACCCTGCGACATGAAGCGCCCTTAAATGATGCAAAAGAAAAAGCCCTTGCGTACAACTTTATGCAAATCACAGGGCAGCAAAAGCTGTACCTGTCTGACTTTTGGGCGCTATATGGCATTCAAATCACCGGTAGCGACCAAGATGCATTGGCTTTAAAATGGATGCAGTTCCAACTGCTGCAGGCTCTTGGCCGCGATGCCTACGCGAATATGGCCGCAAAAGGACTTAGCGGTGAGGGGTATGAAGGCCACTACTTCTGGGATACAGAAATATATGCCATCCCCGTGGCGGTGTGGATGATGCCAGAACGGGCAAAAGCACTGCTCAACTACCGTTTTAGATTATTGCCTTTTGCAAAGCAGCGCGCTTTAGAACTGGGTCATCAAAGAGGAGCCGCATATCCTTGGCGCACCATTTCTGGTACCGAGTCATCTGGCTATTTTCCCGCCGGTACTGCTCAGTATCACATCAATGCAGATATTGCCTATGCTGCGGTGCAGTATCACCTAGCACATGGGGACTGGGAATGGATGCGCCTGAGTTTATTTGAGATGCTCTATGAAACGGGTTTAATATGGCTAGAAATTGGACATCGCCATGAGCAGACTTTTAGAATTTGTGCAGTGACAGGCCCAGATGAATATACGGCCATTGTAAATAACAACTACTATACAAACACCATGGCGAAATATCACATGACTTGGGTGGTGCGCCTACATGGCGAATTGACAGCGCGTTATGGTGCACTGTTTTCTGAACGCTGGGGAGACCAAGGGCATATCGCTGCCATAGCAGACATGGCCTGGGCAGCCGATTCTATGTGGCTACCGGTAGATACGGTTCAGCAAATAGCGTGTCAAGACGATGCTTTTATGACAAAACCGCTATGGCCTTTTAAAAATCCACAGTACCAAAAGCGTCCTTTGTTACTTCACTATCATCCTCTCACCATTTACAGACACCAAGTGCTCAAGCAAGCCGATACGGTATTGGCTCATTTGCTGGTGGATGATTTTATTGATGATCAGTTGATGGCAAACACCTATGACTACTACGAACCCTTAACAACCCATGATTCGTCGCTCTCGGCATGCATTTACGGCATGATGGCCGCCCGTCTTAATTGCGTAGAATCTGCATATGCCTTTTTTCAACAGACGCTAAACTTAGATGTAAACGACACCCATGGCAATGCGAAAGATGGCTTGCATTTGGCCAATATTGCAGGGGCGGTACTCAGCATTTATAAGGGTTTTACAGGTATGCGGATGAGTGAAGGTCAGCTTAGATTGCGGCCAGTTTTGCCAATGGCTTGGCAGGGCTACCAATTTGGAATTGCATGGCAAAGTGGGCATTTGCGCGTGACGGTAGCCCGAAATAATGAGGTCTTAGAAACAGCCCTCGAATGGACTAGCGCTCGCAGTGAAGTGGTTCATATTGAGGTGTTCGGAAAGGAAAGTACAACCCATGTTCAGCTATCAAAGTTCGAGCCCTTCTGGAAAGGGTGCATTTAAATTTCACGGCATGATGGTTAAGGGCGTGGCCTTTGACTTAGACGGCGTGCTGGCAGATACAAGCCACAGTCATTATTTGGCGTGGAACGACTTAGCTGTCGCCTTGGGCTTTCAGTTGCCCGTCACCTTCGAAGACCGTTTGAGGGGCATTTCACGCCTTGATGCCCTGGGGATAGTCCTAGCTCATGGGGGCTTCGAGCATAGTTATAGCGACAGAGAGAAGCAGGGGCTGGCCACGTGGAAAAACGACAGATACCTAAAGTACATTGAGGCCTATGGACCTGATGACTTGGTGCCTGGCACCCTTGCGCTTTTGCAACTATTAAAGAATCATGGCATAGGTGTGGCATTGGCATCGGCCAGCGCCAACGCTCGGCAGTTACTGAGAGCCATGGGAATTATGAATTACTTTGACTTTATTGTCGATGCCACGCAGGTGGTACATGGCAAGCCTCACCCAGAAATTTTTGTTAGAGCATGCGAAGGGTTAGGACTACTGGCAACTGAAGTGATTGGCATTGAAGATGCTGAAGCGGGCATTCAGAGCATTCAATCGGCGGGCATGTTTGCCGTAGGCATCTCTCAAAACGGGGGGTTAGCGCATGCCAATTTAGAGCTTCTCCACCTAGAGGCGCTGTACCGCTCAATTATAAAAAATCTCGACACTTAGTGTCGGGATTTTTTATTGGTGTTGACCTGGTAATTGGGGTATTATGAGAAAGGATATCGTATTCTCAATATGGAGGCGCACATGCTCAAACTCGACAATGTCTCGAAGACTTATAACAATCACAAAGATGCCGTAAAAGCGCTATCGCTAGAAATTCGACCAGGTGAAATATTTGGTTTTATTGGGCCAAATGGCGCAGGAAAGACCACAACACTCAAAATGATCACGGGTATGCTCTCGCCGACGGCGGGTACCATTACAGTTTATGGACACGACATAGTACGGGATCCTGTAGCGGCCAAGCATTGTTTTACATTCGTACCCGATCACCCCGAGCTTTACGATGGGATCAAAGGCAACGACTATCTCAATTTTATTGGCGATGTGTACGGTGTGAGTGCTGAGGTGAGGCGCTCGCGCATAGACGATTACGCCAAGCGGTTTCAGCTTATAGATGCCCTTCATCTGTCGATCAATACCTACTCTCATGGCATGCGTCAGAAGTTGATGATCATTGCTGCACTCCTACCGAATCCACAGCTCTTTATTCTTGATGAACCGCACGTTGGTTTGGATCCACTCTCGGCAAAAGTGTTAAAAGATCTGATGCGAGAACATGCAGATCGCGGGGGAACGGTTTTGTTTTCATCCCATGTGCTCGAGGTGGTCGAGAACTTGTGCGACCGCATTGCAATCATTCACAATGGTAGATTAAAGGCCTGCGATTCATTAGAGGCGATTAAGGCAAATCGCGACCTCAGTTTAGAAGAGGCATTTTTGGAGATGACAAAAGATGCGTAGCACAACAGCACTCACCCGTTTATTGATTAAAGACATGGCAAGTCGCTATACCCAGCAGCTGAATATGAAGGGTAAAGGTCTACGTCTCTTTGTCTTTATCTTGCCCCTGCTATTACTGGTGCCCGTGATTCAGCTTGCCTTTCAATTGCACCTTGCATTTGCCCAGTTAGGGCGCTCAGAACTCGCCATTACCTATATGGTCGCCGCAATTGCGCCCTTGTACGTTTTAACGGCTGTTCCCATGATTATCTCTCTGTTTTTCTTTTCGAAAGATCTGGGTTTCCTTGCCACCCTACCCATGACAATACGGCAAATTGTCACCGCGAAATCTGCTGTCGTTTATGCTTACCTCGCGGCAATTGGTTGCTTTACATTGATGCCTAGTTTAGTGATTTACGCAGTGGTCGAGAAATTTCGACTTGCCGCGCTGGTGTTTGGAACGTTGGCCATTGGCTTAACCCCAGCAGTTCCAATGGTGATTTCTGTACTGATCGCCTTGCCACTTATGCGGCTTATCGGCAGAACGAGGCGCAGAGGCCTGTGGATTATGCTTGGCAACATTCTGCTGCTGGCTGCAGTGGTGGGTATCCAGGTGCTAGTGACCCGCCTTCAGATCGATGCCTTTGACCCTATGACAGTGCTGAGTTCCCAAGAGGGCCTCATCTATCTGATCGGACAAAAATATTGGCCAAGCGTGTGGCTGACGCAAATGCTTGGAGGCAATTTGTGGGGGAGCCTTTTGTACTTTGGCCTTTCGCTCTCTTTGCTATTTGGTTTGTCAATTGTGATGCAGTGGCTGTATTCTGGGGCGATGCAAGCCTACGCCGAAGTGAGCGAAGCCCATGTGGGTGCACATAACGTTAAAGGCTTTCAACTCTCTCAGAAATCGGTATTCCTTAGATTGGTTTGGAGACATATTGGCATCGTACTAGGCAATCCAACTTTTGCCCTGCAAATAGGCATGTCTATGTTTGTGCCGCTGCTTGTGGGAGGCATTACTTTGCTCACGGGTGAATTCCAATTAGAGGCCTTTAAATCCCCAGAATTTGGGCCCTTTGTACCTCAATTGTATTTGGGACTGCTCTTGTCTCCTGTATTTATGGGCACTCTGTCGGCAACGGTCATCACAAGAGAAGGCAAGACCTTTTGGGAGACGCGGGTGCTACCCATTTCCACGCATATTAACCTTCAAACGCGCATTGTGAGCAGCGATGTGATGTGCTTTGTGGCGATGCTTGTTTTAGGTGTTGCGGGTTTGGCTATATTTCCATTAACGGCTATTCAAGTGCTATCCGCCTTATTATTAGCCGCGGTGGTGACGCATTTTTTTAACACGGTGGATTTGTATATCAATGTGTCTCGACCACTGCTCAACTGGTCCCATCCCACAGCTGCAGTCAAGAACAACATGAACATTATTTTGGCGCTCGTGCTGCGCCTGGTGTTGTGTGGGGTGCTCTACAATGCGGTAGATTTGTTGCCGATTAGCAGTTTTCAAGAAAAGACATGGGTACTCACAGGTATATTTGCAGTGCTTTATGTGGTTGAAGAAAAGTTTTATTACCCAAGGCTTCTTGAATCCTTCAGAAAGATGGAGTGTTAGCCATGATATGTCGACCCCATTGTGCTGCTTGCTGCATCGCGCCTTCAATTAGCTCGGCCATGCCGGGTCTACCAGAGGGTAAACCAGCGGGAATGCCTTGCCCCCATCTAGATGCAGCACTCAGGTGTAAGCTCTTTGAAAGCCCTCTTCGACCCTCGGTTTGCGGGAGTTTAAAGCCATCTATAGAAATGTGCGGACTGTCGAGAGTGGCAGCTATGGCCTACCTTGAGGGTTTAGAATGCGCCACGGCGCCCTTTGAAAACAACAAACCCACAAAGTAATGTGTAAAAGGATGTGACATATGAAACCAGCGTTGATGATTATCGATTTACAAAAGGCGTGGTACAACGAAGCCTCAAAAGAGAGCATGGATAATGCCCTTCATCTGCTTAATCACCTGGAGCCCATGTTTAAGGCGAAGGGATGGCCCGTGTACTACATTCAGCACCAAAACCCTGCACATGGCATCGTGCCTGGCAGCGCGGGCTTTGATTGGATAGATGGAATTGAGCCTAAAGGCGCACCCGTTTTTATCAAGTCTTACGGCAATGCCTTTAATAAAACAGATTTATTGAATCAAGTGCTCTCAGATGGGGTAGATACCCTAGTGATTGGCGGATATCGTGCGGAGAACTGCATTCTTTCCACCTATCGCGGTGCGCTAGATTTAGATTTGACGCCGATTCTCCTTAGGGGGGCTGTGGCAGGACCCGTAGAAGACCGCATTGGGTTTGTGGAATCTATCAGCGAAATCGTGAGTTTTAGCGCTCTCAAGCGCTTGTTGCAGCTCTAAGGAGGGTGCATGTTCGACGAATATTTATATATCGATTATGAGAATGTTCAAGATGTGAAAGTAGAAGTAATCAAGGCCACAACTAAGGTGCGCATTGTGGTGGGCGATGATCAAAACAAGGTGCCTATCGAGTTGGTGCAGAAAACCCAGCCCTTTGGAGCATCGGTGGAATGGATCAAAGTACCGGGAAAGGGCCGAAATGCCCTTGATTTCTTTATTGCCTATTTTGTGGGACAAGACGCCAAGCAAGATCCATCTAAAAAATTTATGATTTATTCTAAAGATACGGGCTACGATCCCCTAATCAATTATTTAAAGCGCGACGGGGTGGATATTTCTAGAATTGTGAGCTTTCAAGAACTGGGAAACCATAAAGCGCCTCCAGTTAACGACCCTATACAAAAGCGCATACAAGACCACGTTAAAAAGGTCAACGACAACTTAAATAAACTTGCCGCCAACAGAAGGCCTAAAAAGCGCAACAGTCTTACAGGCCATGTGTCGTCTTTAATGACTGGAACGGCTAAAAAAGACCTGGATCGCGTGATGGAGGAGTTGTTTATTCAAAAGCTCGTCTACGAGGAAAATGGTACCATTAAGTACGCGCTAAACGACTAGCCTTGGAGGATATGTATGCTCAATCCCAATCAATTGATGATTATTTTCTATGTCGCCGATTTAGAAGCGGCAAAAAATTTCTACGAAATGCTTCTCAACGTCACTCCAGCCTTAGATGATCCTGGTATGGTGGAATTTCCACTGACCGAGTCCACCTCACTTGGACTTATGCCCATTGCGGGGATCGAATCGCTATTGGCCGGCGAGAAGGTTGCAAAAGAAGGCGCCCTAAAAGCGGAGCTTTATTGCTTTGTAGACGATCCTGCTCGCTATTTGCAGCAAGCAGAAGCCTTAGGTGGCCGTCTGTTAAGTCCGCCTGAATTTAAAAGCTGGGGCGATAAAGTTGGATACTGCGCAGACTTAGATGGCCATGTGCTCGCTTTTGCAGCTAGAGGTTGCGCTGAGGGTTGAGTTCGATTATAATGATATTACGTGACACGAAATAAGTTTTTCTGTTGTAGCCCGTGACGCTCACGGGCTATTTTTTTTCGGGGAGGTTTTTTGTGAATAAAGAGCGATTTAAAGCGGCATTGCCTAAAGAGGGGTTTTGCGACCTGCGTTACCAAGTATTTGAACTCACAACCATCAAGGGGACAAAAGCAGAAATAGATGCCGCTCAGGTGGTTAGAAAGTGCGGGGGCAATGTACGCGCCCTCGTGGGTGGCGCCTTTGGCACCTACTGCTTTACAGACGAAAACGATGTTGACAATGCCTTTAGCGAGGCTCTATTGGCAAGCCGTTTGGTTTCGGGAAACAAAGCATTGCAAGCTTTAGAAGTGAATGTAGATTATGTTAGGGTTTCGCCAAAAGTCGATCCAAGGCAAATCTCCATCGAAGACAAAAAAGCACTGCTTCAGTCGTACATGGACATTTTTATGTCCTACGACGAAATTGTGAACCTAGAGACTGAATACTACGAACAGTTTACAGACACTTTAGTGCTCAACAACAAAGGCACAGAGGTGCGTCAAGAAGAGTTGATTTGCGGAATTTCCTTTAGAATCACATCGAAGCGCGGTGCACTTACACAAATTACGCGTCTTTCTTTTGGCGGGTCAGAAGATTACGAACTTCTAAGCCATCAAGAGGAGGCCGTGCACGATAAGGCGAAGCAGACCGTTGCCCTTCTCGATGCAGAGCCCGTTAAAGGTGGCAACTACGATGTGGTGCTCGACAGCGATGTGAGTGGCTTGTTTATTCACGAAGCCTTTGGCCATCTTAGCGAATCGGATAGTTTAATTGGAAACGCTGCCCTTGCAAAAACAATGACTTTGGGTACGACTTTTGCAGTGGATACCTTTAACGTATACGACGATCCCACGCTAGCGGGCTTTCCAGGCAGTTACACCTACGACCACGAAGGCACAAAGGCCAAGCGCACGCCACTTATCGAAAAAGGCAAGCTCGCAGGCCGTCTGCATGCCCTTGAAAGTGCATCGCTTATGGGCGAAGTAGCCACAGGTCATGCTAGGGCAAAGAACTTTGGATTTACGCCAATTGTGCGCATGGGCAATATTTATATCGACAAAGGAACACACACCCTCGAAGAGATGATTGCATCTATTGATTCTGGCCTATATCTCTTTGGTTCAGCAGGTGGTCAGACTACTGGCGACACCTTTACCTTTGCCGTACAGGGGGCATACAAGATTGAAGGGGGCAAGCTCACGGGCATGGTGCGCGATTTGGCCTTGACTGGACACCTGTTTAGCACCCTTAAAAACATCGAAATGATTGGCGATTCGGTAAGCTTCTCCAAGGCTGGTGGCTGTGGAAAAGGTGGACAAATCTTGATTCAATCGGGCAAGGGCTCAGCGCCTATAAAGATACGCCAAATGGGCATTGGAGGACAATAACATGAAAAAAATTATCGAGAATGCCTTGTTGGTGGCAGATAGCGCCGAACTCTACGTGAGAGAGGTCACCAGTACATCGGTGAGCATGCGCCTTGGAGAGATTAAAGAAGTGGCGGGGGAAAAGAAGCTCGAGGTGGCACTTCGCCTTGTAAAAGACGGGAATATGGGTGTGGCAGTGGCCACCCAGCTAGAAGACCCAACGCTTATTGAACGCGCGCTAGTTTCGCTTAAACACCAAAAGTCTCCTGCGGAGTGCTTTGAAAATCGCGAGCTCAGCGATTACGATACAGCTCTTGGCGTGGATCAAGCAGTCAAAGAAATGACCACAGATCAGCTCGTTGCCCTGGTAGACCAAACTTCAAAGCGCTTAAAAGTCATGGCCCCCGATGTTTCAACTGGGGTGTACGCTTCAAAGACCTTTAAGCGGGTTTGGCTCCTCAATAGCGCGGGCTTCGACAGTGCCTTCAATCAAACCCATTTAGCGCTTGGCATTTCCACAATAACACCTCAGGGCTTTCACGGTGCAGGTAAGGAATTTGCGGGCGGTGGCATGCCTGTTGTCTTAGATCGCCATTTACAAGAGTTAATCACTCTTCATCGATTAGGCGAAAAGCCTGTTTCCCTTGGCAACGAGAAGTTACCTGTAATTTTTGCAGGTCGTGCCATGGGCTCATTGATGATGCGCGTGCTTGGCGGCGTCCATGGCGGCAATGTGCTAAAGGGTGTGTCGCCACTGGCTGGAAAACTAGGTGAACAGCTATTCAGTGACAAGTTGACAATTGTCGACGATGGTCGCTTTAAACTGGGCATTAACACGAGACCTTTCGATGACGAGGGTCAGGCAATCCAGAGCACGTGTCTGTACGAGGCGGGCGTCCTTAAGTGTTACTTGTCGAGTCCAGCTCAAGAAAAGAAGTTTCTTGATCAGCTAAACGTGGTTCAAAGGCCAACGGGCAATAGCTTTAAACGGGCGCTGTTCTCTCAAGAAATTGAAGATGCACCTTCGATCTTCGAGACGAATTTGCGCGTGATGGGGCCTTTAACCGATGACGACGCCTTAATCGCATCGGTTTCTCGTGGTCTTCTCATTACGGGGGTTATGGGCGCCCACACGGGCAATATCAATGGCGGTGAGTTTTCCCTAAATATCTCTTCGGGCTATTTAATCGAGAATGGCCAGCTGGTTGGCAAGGTTCAGGGCAGCATGATTGCGGGCAATATCTATCAATTCTTTAAAGAAGTTGAAGCCATCGGCACTGAAGTTGAACCCATGCGCAGTATTTTCTATCATATGGGTTATTCGCCAATGGTCTTGTTTAAATCTGCAAGCATCGTTGGCAAGTAAGTGCCATTTTGAAGTGAGGAGGCCAATATGAAAAGAGTCTATATCTCAGCAGATATTGAGGGCATGGAAGGTGTGGTCAGCAGTCTGCAAATTAGTCGTGGTCAGTCTGATTTTACAATTGGCAGAAAGCGCCTGGCAGAGGATGTGAATGCTGCCGTTCAGGCATGCCTGGACTGTGGTGTCGAAGAGGTTGTGGTGTGCGATGCCCACGCAGATATGGAAAATATCATTCTTGAAGACTTGCACCCCGAGGCAAAGCTCATCAGCGGCGCAATGCGATCGAGCCTACAAATGGAGTGCATTCAAGAGGGTTTTGACGCGGTGATTATCTTTGGTCATGCGGGGGCAGGATTGACATTTAACGGTGTTCTAGACCACACTTACAACGGCAGCAAGATTTACAATGTGCGGATGAACGGCATACTGATGAACACTGAGGCGATATTGAATGCTGTCATTGCAGGGCATTATCGGATTCCTCTGATTGCCGTCATTGGTGACGAGGCCTTGGCAAAAGAGGTTAAATCTTTTGTGCCTCAAGCGGAGACGGTAGTGGTAAAAAGGGGACTTGCTAGGCGTGCGGCGATGTCGATTCATCCGACTAAGGCGAGGGCGCTTATCTACGAGGGCGTCAAACGAGCCATAGAGAATGCTCAAAATGTGTCTCCTCTCACGCTGCAAGAACCCATTACCATGGAAATTGACTTTAAAGACTCCAATATGGCAGAGACGGCAGCGCTTATTCCAGGTGTAACGCGCCCTCAGCCAAGGACTATCTCGTATACAGGTGATGCGGAGACTATTTTTAAGCTTCAAGAGCTGATTATTTTTAGATTAATCGATGTATTATAACAGAAACGTCACAAAATAAAGGTTGACGCCTACCTTGAGTTTCTGTTATCATCAAATTCAAATACATGACAATTGAAAATGCTTATCAAGAGCGGTGGAGGGAATGGCCCGATGAAACCCGGCAACCAGCACAATGTGCATGGTGCTAAATCCAGCAGCGTGTCTGCGAGATGAGAAAATAACAGCTAACCGCTTTCATCTCGAAAGCGGTTTTTATTTTAGAGGAGGCCTATTATGCAACGTATTGCGAGCTTCACTGTAGATCACATTCGACTAGAAAAAGGTCTGTATGTCTCTCGAAAGGATTATCCTGGACAAGAGGTGCTGACAACCTTCGATTTGCGTATGAAAAAGCCCAATAGGGAAACCCTAGAAAACAGTGCGATTCATACCTTGGAACATTTAATCGCCACATTTGTGAGAAATGATGCCGAGTATGCCTCGCGCATTGTGTACTTTGGTCCAATGGGTTGTCTTACTGGTATGTACCTCATTGTCCATGGGGATTTGACGTCTTCTGATGTGCTGCCACTTGTTATTAGGGCCTTCGAATTTGCGAGAGACTTTATCGGCGATATTCCAGGTGTGTCTGAGGTAGAATGCGGCACTTATTTACTTCACGACTTAGAGGGTGCCAAGCGCGAAGCGGCAGCCTATGTCGAAATTCTCTCTCACGCCACTGCATTAAACTTAAACTACCCTGAATAATAAAACAAAAGGGACTTGAATTAATTTTAAAAACAGGTTGACATCAGGGTAAAATGCGTTTAACATATTAAACATATCAGAAATGTATGTATTCGCTTTATAATTTCATATTGACTCTTATCAAGAGCGGCGGAGGGAATGGCCCGATGATGCCCGGCAACCAGCACATAGTGCACGGTGCCAAATCCAGCAGCGCAAGCTGTAAAGATGAGAGAGGCGTGAACACCTCTTTCAAAAGAGGTGTTTTTTATATGGAATATATGTTTAATTA
>CALFXQ010000238.1 GCA_937958285.1 uncultured Fusibacter sp.
AGACCAAATTTATCTCGTGGTTTGTGGGCAACCGCTAAAAATAAAAGGATAATGTGATGAAAACAGAGTCGACTTCAGTTTATGAGCCGCTTAACTACTTGCGCGCCTTTGGCGTGATGCTGCAGTTTTTAACGCGAATACCTTTGCCGATGACTATTCCATGCGACGATGAAACCTTCAGACGGGGCATATACAGTTTTGTGCCCGTGGGCCTTGTGCTTGGTTTTATCCTTCAAACGGCCAATCACCTGCTCAATCAAGCGTCGATTGACTTGTGGGCCCAGGCGCTTCTCATACTTTGGGTGCACGTTTGGCTCACAGGTGGTCTTCATCTAGACGGTGTGGCCGATAGCGCAGATGGGTTATTAAGCAACCGCCCACCCGAGCGCATGCTCGAAATAATGAAGGACTCTAGAATTGGCGCAAATGGCGTTGTGTCTTTGATGGCGCTACTGAGCCTAAAAGCGGTTGGCATTAGGCTGGCCTTGGATTTGCCAAACACGCAGGCGGTGTTGTTTTTAATGCCCGTTATTGCCCGCTACGCGGTTGTGTTCGGTGCCTATATTGGAAAAACGCCTCACGCTTCGGGTATGGGCAATTTGTTTATTGGAAAAGTTACCCGTGGCATGTGGTTCTTTAATGCCCTGCTCGTGGCTTTTGCCGCATGGTTTTTTCCCATGATTCTAGTGTCTATGCTCGGCGCAACGGCCTTCACATGGCTATTGGTTCGGCAGGTCACAAAGCTAATTGGCGGTATTACCGGCGATATTCTCGGAACCATTATCGAGACAAACGAGGTGTTTTTTCTCGCGCTGACCTTCGCCATGTACTTACTTTTCTTATAGACCATATATAGATGCGCGCAGTTTAGCGCTGGAGGCATACACGTGCAAAAAGAAATCTACTTACTCAGACATGGGCAATCACAAGCGAATTTAAATGGCGTGCTCGCCGGTTGGACAGATGCGCCCCTTACTGCACTCGGTGAAAATCAGGCAAAATCCGCCGCCATGCGCCTGCATGCCTTATTAGAACAAGACGGTGCAAAGCTTGGAGCAATTTTATCTAGTGACCTGCTGCGCGCCAGTGCCACCGCGAAGCCCATTGCTCAAATCCTAGACGTACCTGTAGCTTATCACGAACAATTGAGAGAGCTATTTTTGGGCCGATGGGAAAATAAAACCTTCGAGAGCATTCAGGCGGAAGAGCCAGAACTTGCACAAATGTGGCTTAAGCAGGGCATGAATTTTGTCTATCCCGAGGGCGAATCCGTTGAACATGTCATGCAGCGGGCTGTTCCCGTTGTCGATGCTGCGCTTATGCAAAGCGATCGAATATTGGTGGTGGCCCATGGTGGCGTACTTTCGGGTCTGATTGCCCACTATGTGTTTTCTGATGTAACCTTGGCGAAAGGGTTGTATGTTCATAATGCGGCCATCGCCAGAATTGTGCTTCATGGCAGCGGGGGCACTTTAAATCTACTCAATTATTAAGGGTTTCACTAAGGAGTGTTAGAATAGATGAAAAATGCATTTATATTAGCTGGAACTGCCTCGCATGTGGGAAAAACCACAGTTACGGCTGCAGTTCTCAAGTGCTTTGTCGATAAGGGGCTAGATGTTCAGGCGATGAAGTGTGGTCCAGATTACTTGGACCCTACTTTTCATCGCTTTGTCACCGGAAGGCCCTCCATCAATATCGATTTGCATCTCATGGGAGAAAAGGGGCTAAAAGAGCGTTTTTATAAACACGCCGAAGATGTGGATGTGGTTGTAATCGAAGGGGTTATGGGTCTGTACGACGGCTGGGATCACACTCTAGATAATGGTTCGGCGGCGCATCTCAGTAGAGTCTTAGGCGTGCTGGTGGTATTGATTGTCGATGGCTCGGGCATTTTGACTTCT
>CALFXQ010000239.1 GCA_937958285.1 uncultured Fusibacter sp.
GGCATAAGCCCTGCCGTAACCCGTGTTGCCAAAGGCTTCAGGAAACTTCGCCAGAACCTTTTCTAATTTTAATAGAGCCTGCTGAAAGGCTGCCGCCTCACTATAGGAAAGCTGTTCAACGCGTTCAAAATGCGCGTTGACAAACTCGCGATGACTATACCGTTCGCAAAAGTCCACCTTTAGCGCCAACAAAAGTCCCTTGAGTTCACTGGAAAACCCAAAAACAGTGCCCATTTCAATAAAAAGCCCCTTGTGCTCCAGCGTACGGCAATGGCCACCCAAGGCGCTTTGCTTTTCAAACACCGTCACCTGATGCCCCTGTTGCTCTAAAATATACGCTGCCCTTAGACCAGATAAACCGCCGCCAATAACCCCAACCCGCATAAAACACCCCCTAGTATGACCGCTCTAAATAGGCCCAAAGTGGCAAGATTAAATCTGTCTCCATCTTCTTGCCGTGATAATTGACTGGCGTGTCGAGCCCCCCCTCGTAAAGGGACATATGGTTTAAATTGTAGTCACGCACCCATTGCTGCAGATGCCCCTTAATAGCCTCCTGCCCTTCTCCCGACTTTAACAAGGGCATCAAGCTTCCGAGGCAAAGGCTGTTGTAGCCGATCTTTAGTGCCTTAATCTGCGGCATATCTTCTGAATGCGCCTCCCCAAGTGCCACATCAAAGCCACCAACATGCAAAATCTTATCGATAGCCGCCCACGAGGCGTCTCTTTTTTTGGCAAAAAGGCGATCCTCTTTTGTTAAATACAAGTGTTTGATGTCGAGTTTTAAAGACTGGGCCACCGGCATGGCCACCGCTGTGAGCAGATTTTCAAAATGATCTAGATGGAGATTTGCATAAATACGGCTGCAGGCGATGCGACTGACCACATCCATAAAAGTATATACGTAAAGGGGCCCCGCAGAGCGGGTATGGCCCACGGCAACCGTCCAAAACAGCCAGCCCTCACCACTTTTTAGGTCGCCAAATGCGGGAAGATTAGCATGAGCGTGATGTCTTGCCGTCACCCCTAACCTCTGCCTGGCATATCGCACGCGCTGATCGCGAAGAGAGAGTCCTTCGCGCTTTAGTAAATTATACACCGCCGATTCGCTTATTTTCATCCCTAGGTCGTCGAGCAGATACTTCAGGGCGCGGGGACCAAAGTGCGGTTGTTGCTTCACAAGATTTAGCATCGCAGTGCGTATTGAGACATCCGTTTTATTGGGTGGCTCAACCCGTCGCTTAATCACATCGAGGCCATCGATGCCGCCTTCTCTATAGCGGCTCAGCCACCTGTAATAGAGGGTCCTAGAGATACCAAAACGCGCACATACCTCTCGTACACCCTCTCGTTGCCCCTCAAGGAGCAGGGCCAACTTTTCGTCTCGATTTCGAATACCTTGATTGGGATTTGTCATCATAATATGTCACCATGGCTCTTGTCACTAAAAGGCCTTTGAGCGCCTTAAATAAATGGCACTCCCCTTTGGGAATTTTACAAAAAAGAAATTTTACTTTGGTCTAGTGTTGACACCTTGAGTCAAATTTTATTGCCTAATCATTGTGAATTGTGTTTACAGCGGTGGGAATCCACTTGTAGAGAGATAGCACCATATGTAAACACCTACCTAAAGTAATTATACATGGCCTTAAGGCTAGGTGCAACGAATTGTTAACAGATTAACAGCTTGATATAATGTGGGCAATCACATGGGCAATCACATGGGCAATCATGTTGGCAATTATTCAGACCTTGATTGGCCATCATTCGGACATTGGATTGTCCATCATTCTAAGGAGGACAAATGAGCGATTTAAAGGTGTTTACCATCAAGAAGAACATCCAAGAAGACAACAAAGCCATCGCAAATCAAACCCGCGACCACCTGGGCGCCCAGGGCGCTTTTATGGTGAATGTGATGTCCTCGCCGGGCAGTGGAAAGACCACTACCCTCGTGAGTACCATTCACGCCCTAAAAGAAACCCTCGCTATCGGCGTGATCGAAGCCGATGTGGATTCCGACGTAGATGCCAGAGCCGTTCAAGATGCTGGGGCTCGCGCTGTTCAAATGCACACAGGAGGCCTGTGTCACCTAGATGCCACCATGGCTAAGGGCGGCATCGATGCCCTTGGTTGTGAAGATCTCGACCTTGTATTTCTAGAAAATATAGGCAACCTCATCTGTACCGTAGGCTACGACACCGGCGCCCATAAAAATATCGCCATTCTAAGCGTGCCAGAAGGCGACGATAAACCGCTAAAGTACCCCATGATGTTCGCCAAAGTCGACGCCCTGCTCATCAGTAAAATCGATGTAATGCCCTACTTCGATTTTAACATGCAGCGCCTTGAAGAACGGGTACGCGCGCTAAATCCAAATGTAGCCATCTTCCCCATGTCCGCAAAGACCGGCGAGGGCTTAACCCCTTGGCTGGGTTGGTTGACTCAAGCCATGAAAGGAGCAAAGCATGACTAAAACCACCTTCGACAAACACGGGCACTTCCAATTCGCCAATACTTGGGATGAGGTCGCTGGCAGACCCTACCGGCAAGAAATTCTAGACCTGGCCAATAAAATTGGACGCACTAAGGCCGGCACCAGCCGTGAAGCCATTCCCTTTGGCCCCGAATACTACTGCCTCGAGCCCCTACTCGACGCCTTTCAAGCAAAAGTCGCCATGCACTTGGCCTTTAGAGAAAAGCGCAGCGCAGCAGATGTGGCCGCCGCATCGGGTGAGCCCTACGAACGCGTGGTAGCCGCCCTCGAACATATCGCCTGGGCAGGCGTGGCCTTTGTAAACACCGTCAACGGCGTAGATATGTACTGGCAAGATATCTTTGTGCCCGGCCATCTCGAACTGATCAACAACAATAAAGCTCTGGTGGCCAAGTTTCCCGTGGTCGCTGAAGCCTTCTACTATTTCGGCAGCAAAAAAGGTCCCATGGCTGCAGGGATTATGCCCATAGGCGCTGGGCCTATGCGGGTACTGCCCATTGAGCGGGCCATCGACGGCAATTCTCGCCATGCCACCTACGAAGAACTCTCTAAGCACCTCAACGAGGCCACTGTTTTTTCGGTGTCGGACTGTTCCTGCCGCACCTCTAGAGAGGCCATGGGAGAGGGCTGCGGCCATTTAAAAGAGGAAATGTGCGTGCAGATGGACCACGCGGCAGAGTATTACATTAAAACGGGTCGAGGCCGTGAGATTACAAGAGAAGAAGCCTTTGAGATTATAAGGCGCGCAGAAGATAATGGTCTTATGCACTCAGTGCCGAACTTAGACACCCCAGGTCACACCCACGCCATTTGCAACTGCTGCGGTTGTGGATGCTATGCCATGCGCTTGGCCAATGAGTTTTTAAACAACGACATTGTGCGCTCTAACTATCAATCGGTGGTCGATGAATCGGCTTGTGTGGCCTGTGGCGAGTGCGTCGACGTGTGTCCTACAAACGCCCTTCGCCTTGGACAGAAGCTGTGTAGCCAAACGCCTATAGACGCGTCCATGATCAAAGAAACCCCAAGAAACACCGAGTGGCCTGAAGAAAAATGGAACAGCGACTACCGCATCAACCGGCGCAATACCCTCGATTCGGGCACAGCCCCTTGCATTACCAATTGTCCAGCTCATATTCCGGTGCAAGGCTATATTAAGCTCGCCGCCCAAGGCAAGTACAACGAGGCCCTCGAGCTTATAAAAAAGCACAATCCTCTGCCCGCCGTCTGTGGACGTATTTGTCCAAAGCTCTGCGAAGAAGACTGTACCCGTGGGGACATCGACGAAGCAGTCGCCGTAGACGATGTAAAGAAATTTATCGCACAGAAGGACTTAGATGCCAAAACGCGCTTTGTTCCTAAAAGGCGTCATGACTACAGCGATAAAAAGATAGCCATTATTGGCTCGGGTCCTGCTGGTATTGCCTGCGCCTACGACTTGGCTCTCGATGGCTACAGCGTCACGGTGTTCGAAAGAGAGCGAAAACTTGGAGGCATGCTGTCTTTGGGCATTCCCTCTTATCGTCTCGAGAAAGAGGTGCTCGATGCCGAAATCGACGTGCTGCGCCAAATGGGCGTGACCTTTAAAACAAGTATTACCGTGGGCCGCCAATCGAATAGGCAATCTGTGCAAACAGATGCGCTACAGGTCAGCCTTCAGGATTTAAGAGACCAGGGCTTTAATGGGTTCTTTGTGGCAATAGGCGCTCAAAGCGGTCGTAAACTTGGCATTGCTGGCGAGGAATCACCTTCGGTGATTAGTGGCGTCGAATTTTTAAGAGGTATCAACCTTGCAAAGCCCACACCTGTAAAGGGGCGTGTTGTGGTGATTGGCGGTGGCAATGTGGCTATCGACGTGGCCAGAAGTGCCGTGCGCTTAGATGCAGTTTTACAGTCGAGCTTGTACTGCTTAGAAGAACGCGCCCAAATGCCCGCCCATGTCGATGAAGTTACAGAGGCGCTAGACGAGGGTGTGTCTATCGAAAATGGCTGGGGCCCAGTACGTGTGCTGCTAAAGGGCGATGGCACTGTGCAAGGCGTTGAATTCCAGCGCTGTGTGTCTGTTTTCGACGCTCTCGGACGCTTTAATCCGGTATTCAATGCCGATGAAAAACATGTAGTGCTTTGTGACTACGTGCTCCTATCGGTGGGTCAGACCTACGACTACGGTGGCCTCTTTGAAGGGGAGTCTGTGGCCCTTACCCCTCGTGGCACAGTAGCTGTCGATCCAATTACCTTACAGACCTCCGTTGCCGATATCTTCGCAGGGGGCGATGTGGCCACTGGACCAAGACTTGCCATCGACGCCATAGCCTCTGGCAAAGAAGCGGCAGTCTCGCTGCACCGCTTTGTGCAAAACGGCCAATCCCTTGTATTTGGCAGAGACCGCCACGCTTACAAAATGTTCGACAAGGGCAATTTGGCCACTGGCATCGACTACGACGGCACAGAAAGACAGCACATTGACCACATAGATGGGGCCGTTTCTAAGACCACCTTTAAAGACTTGCGCGGTGTGCTTACCGAGGCGCAAATTCAAAAGGAAACCGCTAGGTGCCTTAGCTGCGGCGCCACTAAAGTCGACACCTATCTGTGCGTTGGCTGTGGCGCCTGCACCCTGCGCTGTAAGTTCGATGCCATTCGCATCGAAAGGGTACACGACGTTAAGGGCTTTGAAATCGAAAAGCTGCCCAAGGCCGTGTTAAAAAAAGCCTTGGTAAGAAAGGCAAAAATCGCCTTTAAGAAGATTATGCCCTTTGCGAAAGTGAGGTAGCTGATGCATGAACTCGGCATTGTCTACGAAGTGATCAAAGTTGTAGACGGCTTTGTTAAAGAAAATCAACTGACCTACATGGATAAAATCGTGCTAGAAATCGGCCAGCTCTCTCAGGCCATTCCAAGGTTTATCGAGCAGTGCTATCCTGCCGCTGTCAGCGACACCCCTTATATACACACGGTGCTAGAAATCATCACTTTGCCCGCCATGGGTATATGTAAGATTTGCGGCACAAATTACAATATTGTCGAACACAAAAAAATATGCCCCCATTGCGGGGGCGAGTCCTTCCAATTGCTGACCGGCCAAGAGTTTAATATCAAAGAAATCGTCGCGCGTTAGAGAGGAGCTTACTATGGGTTTATTATTTCAAGGCATTAACGCTACAAGCGGACTTGCTGTTGTTGGCTTAATGGGTGCTTTAATCGCATTAAATGAAATTGCCAGAAGAAATAAGTGGGTGGGCATTTTGGTGTTTACCCTTCTTCCCCTATTGCTCGCCCTCGGCGTAACTTTGGGACTGCTCGGCTCCCCCACAGGGAAAACCTGGTTTGGTTGGGTGAAGGTGGTCTCGGCCTTAGCTGGTGTCTACGGCTTTATGGCAATTCGCTATACTAAGCTCGGATCGACGCGATTTGCCTTTGTGTTCCCTGGTGCTATTTTGGCCCTAAACATTGCAGAAGCCGTTTACCGCGAACTCCAGATTTTCTTTACTGTGACGACCCCCACTGTCGATGCGGGTGGCATTTTAATACAAGGCGGGATATGGAATGTGCTAAATGCCACGGCTGGCCTACTTTGCATTCTCACTTTAACGGGATTTGGTGGCATTGCCGTGTCAAAAGACAAATCTAAAGATATGGTTTGGCCAGATATGACCTGGGCATATATTGTGGGTTACACCCTGTGGAACTTTACTTATGTGTTTAACTGTATCTCCAACCGCTCTATGTATGCAGGCTTTGCCATACTAGCCGCCGCTTTAATCTCGGAACTGCTCTTTAAAAGAGGCGCTTGGCTCCAGCACCGCGCACAAATTCTCTCCCTCTATGCCATCTTCTCCCTTTCGGTGGATTTTCAGAGTATCGATGCCTTTAAAGTGTTGCCGATTTATGAAGCCAACCGCATGATGGCCTTAAGCACAGTATCTCTTATCTTTAACCTAGGCGTGATGGCCTATATTCTGTTCTTTATGGTGAAAGGCAAGAAAAATCCCCTCACCCACCAAATTTTTAGCCATGCCGCCTATTTTAAAAAGAGCCTTGTGGCCAACAACTTGACGCAATAAGTGCCATTTGGTAACCACAAGGGCAATCGCCTATCTCATGCGCCAGTAGATGCCCCCTTCTCTCGCCATCATGCGCTCGTTGATCAATTCTCGTCGAAGGGTGGCAAAGTCATCGTGGTAATCTGCAATGATAATATTTACCTCGCGCTCTGTGTAACGGGTGTCCATCTTAAAGGCCTCTAGCAAATATTCCAGTACAACTAAGCGCTTTTTTCGCTGAACGGGTATGCTTTTGATTTTGTTGTACTTGATAAATGAATCGATGATTTTTTGACGATAAGCGGCCTCTCGGGCCGCTTCTTCATTTGTGGCCACCGATGCGGATTCAAACCATGCGCTTAAGGGTTTGTCGAAGACTTCTTTGGTCAGGGCATAAGTAATGTAGTACTGGTCTTTTTCTTTGGTGACTAGGCCCACTTCCTCTAGCTTTTTTAGGTGAAAAGATACGGTTGAAGCCGCTAATTCCAAACGTTCTGCCAAGAGTTCTACATATTTTGGCGACTCCATTAAACTGGAGATTACCCTTAGGCGCGACGCATCTGCTAGGGCTTTAAAAAATTTTACCTGCTGTTCTGGGCTCATGGCTACCTCCCTAGGATTTAATACGGCTCAGGGCCTCGACAAACATCGTCTTGATGGCCTCCGCCTGGGCCAACTTCAAGGTTTCAATATGCACCGCTTCGTGATTGCCAAATTGTTTCGCCTCTTCAAGGGCAAGTTGCCAGTTCTTTGGTATTGTCTCGAAGTAGCTCATGTAGCTTTTGCCAATGGTCTCTAAGTGTTCTTGCGATGGACTCATTTTAACACTAGCATGGTACATCTTTTCAAAAATTTCTACAATATTCATCTGAATTCTAGAAAACCTTGCTTCGTCAGTGCGTCCCGAGGCACTTAAGTCTGCCACTGCTTTTGCGCGTTCCTGTTTTAAAATGCTTAGCTTCTCTAAAAATTCCCTCGAAAAGGCATTGGTAGATTCTATTTGATCCATTTTTAACTTCCTTTCTACTTTTTCATTTTTACTTTTTCATTTTTACTTTTTCATTATCACTTTTTCATTTCCCGCTTTGGTTTTCCAATTTTCAATGCGTCAATTATGTTTCGATGTCCATCTAAAAAGATTATAGAATTGTATTTGACCTTTGTCAATTCGTTTTATATAAAAATAGTATTATAATTTTATTTCGATACACTTCGACTTAAATTGCACCTCTATTTTCCTTCGCAAGACAATAAAAAACCACCTCGTGAAAAGACATGACTGTCAGTTCTCGAAGTGGCTTAAAATGCCCTTACTTAGGAATTGGAAAGGGTGTGCTTTCTCGCTAGTGTTTTGAAGGAGATCAATCGACCATTGGCCTCATCGTACAGATGAAGTAGCGCAAGTCGAAAACTCTTGAAGAAGGTCACCGTGTATGGTGGTTCGAGGCCAACGGCATCCGAGGCTGTTGTAACCGCTTTGTGGCAACGCCTTAAATTGTAATTGGGAATCTGAGGATTCAAATGATGAATATGGTGGAAGCCAATACTGCCAGAAATCCAATCGAGTACTATGGGCAGCTTATAAAAGGAGCTCCCCGCCAAAGCGGCTTTTGTAAACTCCCAATGAGCATTGTCTTGCCAATAGACCTCGTCGAATTGATGCTGCACAAAGAATAACCAAACCCCCATAACACCGGCAAAATAAAGCGTCGTCGCTTGAATAAACACATAACCCCAAAAGCCTAGCCATAGACTTCCTAGAACTGCCATTAACAGAAGCCCTAGATTTGTAATGACCATACTCACATGTTCTTGCTTTGTCATCTTTCGAATGGGCAATCTGTTTAAGAATCCAAACAAGAAAAAGGGTGCAATAAAGAACAAAAACACAGGGTTGCGGTACAACCTGTAAATAAAACGAGTAAAGCGACCCGACTCTAAATACTCCGTCACGGTCATGGTCCATACATCTCCAATACCTCGTTTATCTAGATTCCCCACCGTACCATGATGCCTGTTGTGCTCAAATCGCCATGCGCCATAGGGCGTGAAGGTGAGTATGCCGAAAATGTGACCCCAAATCATATTGGCCTTCTGGCTCTTAAAGAATGACATGTGGGTACAATCGTGGAACAAAATAAAGGTTCTTACCATAAATGCCCCTGCTGGAATCATTAACAGCAGTACGACAAACCAATAGCCCGCCACAAAAGCTGTTCCCATTAAGGCGTAGAGTACCGCCAAGGGAATTAGGGTATTGATCATTTGCCATATGGAGCGCCCAAGAACTGGCTTTGTAAAAGGTTTTATCAGTTGTCGCAGTTGGTGCTCATCCATTTAGTCGCCTCCTATTTAGCACTTCTTAACCCCGAAAAATTTTGCGTCGGGGTGTGAGAATGATAATAATTATCACCTGCTACTTATACTATATACTAAATAACAATTGGCGTAAACCCTCTAAATAAAATCTCTGTACACCCTCTACTCCAAATCAGTGGCACACATGCATGCAACGTTTGTAATACTCTTGATTTCTACGCTGAGAAATCTGAAATTCCTTAAATATCAATGCCGCTGAGCGACACATATATCGCCAATACAGCCACATAGAGCAGAGCAAAATAGTACACCCATGGCATTTTCTTTAAGTAGAAATAACATCCCATTATTGCAATCACCGCAGCACCTAAAGAGATGGGAACGTATTTGGGTTGTTGATCCATCAACACACCGACTGTAATCAACAGTGACATCAAGGGCATCGTAAAAAAAGTAGCCTTCAACAAATGGTCAATATTGGAGCGGAAAACAAGTACTGTTGCCACAAACAATATACCGACAAACGGAATAAGGCTAAAAACCACAGGCAAATGAATGCCGAGACTCAGCTTCATGATGAGATTAGTACCTCGAACAAAAACAGCTGCTAGCATAAAGGCAAGATTAAAGAGTATAAATCCTCCGAGTACGATTGTAGCTGAGCTTACGATGCTTTTAATGACTAGATTTTCTATGCTTTTAAACATAATAAATCCCTCATCAATCGGTCTGATTCCCCTGCCAAGGAACTAGAATAAAATGGTTCTGAGACCTTGCGTCTACCTGTTCAATCCAAGGCCATTCTTGAGCCCCTTTAGCGGCTAGAACGGGACTCGCCGTCTGGGTCATTGCAAAGCTGCTATTGACAATCCACCACTTGGCTTGGATACCCGCCCTTTCTAAATCTTCTGCGAGGCGGGTCGCCTCGTGCACGGGTGTTGGTTCGGCAATTGTGACAATCACCACGGTAGTGTGGTCTGGATCTCTCAGTTTGGGAAGCAAGGATTTAACAGCATTTGGCACTTCGTTACTGGAACGCTCAATTTCTTTATGGTAACTAAGAGATGCATCGAGCAACAACAGTGTATGCCCTGTAGGTGCCGTATCGATGACTACAATCTCGTCTGTGGCGCTTTCTACCAATTGAGCAAAGGCTCTAAATACGGCAATTTCTTGGGTACAAGGCGAGCTGAGGTCTTCTTCGAGATATGCGAGTTCGTCGGGGGTCATGGTGTGAAGACCAGTGGACAATACATCGGCTTTATAGGTGGCCAGCGCTTGAACTTCGTCTATAAAGCTTACCTTCAAATCCGACCTCGCCTGGTCCATTGGCAGATTCGAGGCAGGGTCAGTAGAGGTTAAGTGTACCTTTTCGCCGCGGGCATTCAGTCCTTTAGCGATTGCAGTAGCCATTGTCGTCTTGCCAACGCCACCCTTGCCCATTGTAAAAATAACCCTTTGACCCGAAGCATGCAGGGCATCGATCAAATACTCAAGGTCTCTGTAGGCTGTCTTTTCGACAACTGCCTTCTCGACGACTGCCTTCTCAGGTGGCGCCTCATGAACATCTGCACCTACTGGCATCTCGCCAAAGAAGTGCTTTAGTGCCTTGGCACCCATTATACTAAAGGGCTTAAGGGTTACCGAATAGGTCTTTAAACCCTTGAGCAGCGGGTCGATTTTTAACATTTCGAGGGCTGCGCTCTGCTTTCTGGTAAAGCTCTGTCCGACTTGGTCGTGCCCCTCTTCTAACAAACCGTTTACAATGAGCACTTGATGCTCAATGCCTATAGCGCCAAGCTCTTTGCTGGCTCTTGCCGCCTCTTTTAAGGGCGATTCCTCTGGACGGGCCACCAGCACCAAGGTGGTCAGAGCGCTGTCGCAAAGGGTCTGAACGGCTCTTTGGTAGACGTCCTTTTGTTCACCGAGTCCCGATAACTGGCCAAGGCACGAAGCACCACTTTGGTTGTTGTCGATAAAGGTCGCCCAAGCTGCAGGAAGTTCCAACATGCGCAAGGTATGCCCCGTGGGTGCGGTATCGAAAATCACATGGTCGAACTGATCGGATATCTTCACATCTGTTAGAAACTGAGTAAATTCGTTAAAGGCCGCAATTTCTACTGTGCAAGAGCCGGAAAGTTGCTCCTCCATATTGGCTATGGCATCTTCTGGTAGCAGCCCACGGTATGGGCCCACTACGCTCTCGCGATAAGCCGCTGCCGCTGCCTCTGGTTCAAAGTTTGCCACTAAGAGGTTTGGATATTCTGGAATGGCCGTCCCTTGATTCGTGAGGGCAACGCCAAACACATCTTGAAGATTTGAAGCAGGATCTGTACTCACCAAAAAAACGCTTTTTCCTCGTTCAGAGAGATTTACCGCAAGGGCACAAGCGGTGGACGTCTTACCCACGCCTCCCTTTCCGGTAAAGAACAAGTATTTTGTTAGCGCCTGATCTAATAAATGCCTAGCATTAATCACGCGTACCCCCTTGGTCAAGGGACTTTTGCTTGAGATTGCCCGGTTGAACTTTAAGGTCCGACAGCTTAACCTTAGGCTTTTGGGGCCTAATGGATTGAATGTCGCTTTTTAGTTGCCCAGATTGTAGACCTAAAGCTTCTTCTATTTGGGCATTTGTTGGATAACTTCCTTCTGTCAGTACGGTGTTTCCGACCAAGGTTAAAGGCAGCACAGCTACGCCCTTTTCTTTTAATAATTTCTGTACTAATGGGTTTTGTACAAAGCGCATGGGGTGATCTTTAAGATTGTAACGGGCAATCTGCGTATGGTTGTGATTGCGCGCATGTACAATAGAGGATATTCTCAACAATTCTGGATCCACACTGGGTCCGCAAACACCACTGGCACAACACATGGCCGGTTCGTAAATCTCTAGTTTAATGGTCTGATCCATAGTCTCTCCTCACTCACATCGATAAATTTCGATATGTTAATCATACATCAAATGAGAAAAACTATCAATGCCTTTCCATTATTCTTTACTACTTTCGCCTGCGTTAAATATGAATGTATTCACTTTTGTTATATCACAATTTCTCCTTTTGTGTGGAATAAAAAAAACAAAGTCAAACCCACTGAAATGGTTTTGACCTTGCTCATAAATAACGCATTAATAGCAAATTGTTTGTTACAATTCTCATTAACAGGATTGCGATACCACACAATTTCTGCCCTGTTCCTTGGCCCGTTTATTCGCGCGTTCAGCCTCTAGAATCACCTGCTGAATTTCTGTGATGTTTGTCGAACGACGCGCAATGCCTATTGAAACAGTGGCCTCAATCTCTCTTCCTTTAAAACCGCGCTCCACGCATGAGCGAATACGCTCTGCGAGATGTGTTAAATCTTCATCTGTAATGCCCGTTGCTACGACAAGAAACTCGTCACCGCTAAGCCATCTAAAAACCTGATCGCTCTTTCTGAGGCAAGATTCGATCATGCGCCCTAAATCCCAGATTGCTTGATTGCCGTTTTCGTAGCTGATTTCGTTAAAGCGCCTTAGGTGATCTCCATCGATAAAAAGTATGCCAAAGGCGGTGCGTTCATGAATAAGTTCTTCCAAATAGAGCTTTGCAGATTTGTAGTTTGGCAGTTGTG
>CALFXQ010000240.1 GCA_937958285.1 uncultured Fusibacter sp.
TACGACGGCTGGGATCACACTCTAGATAATGGTTCGGCGGCGCATCTCAGTAGACTCTTAGGCGTGCCGGTGATATTGATTGTCGATGGCTCGGGCATTTCGACTTCTGTGGCGGCAATGGTCAAGGGTTATGCTGCCCTCGACCCAAGGGTCAATATTGCCGGTGTGATTCTCAATCAGGTGGGCAGCGAGGCGCATGCTGCGCTACTTAAAGAGGCCATTGGGCGGTATACTCAGATTCCGGTGATGGGATATCTGGTGCGCCAAAGTGGCTTCTCGCTGGAAAGTCGTCACCTTGGCCTTAAACCCGCCCACGAAGTCGCGGATTTGACTCAGCAGCTGGAGGTGTTGGCAGAAGGGGCAAAAGAGAGCCTCGACCTCGATGGACTTAGGGCGCTTGTGCTGTTAGAACCTGAATGCCAACCACACGCAGTGTGCCTTCAAGAGCCAGCAGCGACTCAAAGACCTTATCGCGTGGCTTATGCCTACGATGATGCCTTTTACTTTTACTACCAAGATAATCTAGACATGATGCGCGATATGGGCATGGAGCTGGTGCCCTTTTCGCCCCTTAGTGATAGCGCATTGCCAGAGGGCACCGAAAGCATTTACTTGGGTGGAGGTTATCCCGAGCTATTCGCCCAAAAGCTTTCAGAAAACTTCGCGATGCTTAAGGCAATACGTAGCGCTAGCGCAGAGGGTATGCCCATTTATGGGGAGTGCGGCGGAATGATGTATTTGGCACAGACTCTCGAAGATATGCAGGGGAATAGCTACCCAATGGTGGGCGCGCTCAAGGGCAAGTCCCATATGACAAATCGCCTTCAGCACTTTGGCTATGTCGATGTAGTCGTAGAAGAAGCGGGGATTTTTCCTGCGGGCGCACGGCTTAAAGGGCACGAGTTCCACCGAGCCACCACGCAGTGGCAGTCTGAGCAGCCCCTTATCTATCGCGTTGAGAAGGCCTTCAACTTCTCGGGTTCTAGCCGAGGTTGGAATTGTGGGGCTCAAAGCAAGTTCACTCTGGGCGCTTATGCCCACGTGCACTTTGTCAGTGCACCGGAGGTTTTAACCCATTGGGTCGCTGTAATGGAAAAAAGAAGGGACGAAGAAGAAAGGTTCAAGGCGTGAATATGGGCAAGTCAATTATGGTACAAGGTACTGCTTCTAGTGTGGGTAAAAGTGTTATAACCGCTGGAATATGCCGTTTGTTAAAGCAAGATGGCTACAGTGTTGCGCCTTTTAAGTCGCAGAATATGGCCTTAAACTCATATATAACAGCTAAAGGTCACGAGATGGGCAGAGCGCAAGTGGTTCAAGCAGAGGCTGCAGGTATAGAGCCTGATGTGCGCATGAATCCAATTCTACTCAAACCTTCTACGGATCAAAAGGCTCAAATAATCGTCAATGGTGTGGTCTATCGCAATATGTCGGCCTCTGAGTACCACCTTCATAAACCAGCGCTGAGACAAATGGTGCAAGCCACCTATTTAGAGTTGGCCTCCGAGGTGGAATACGTTGTGATTGAAGGCGCTGGGTCACCCGCAGAGATCAACTTGCGAGAGGGTGACTTGGTCAATATGGGCATGGCAGAGCTATCGAACTCGCCGGTTATCCTTGTGGGCGATATCGATCGCGGCGGCGTATTTGCATCCTTGTACGGCACAGTGATGCTTTTGACCCCAGAAGAGCGCGCACGTGTTATAGGCCTTGTAATCAACAAATTCCGAGGCGATGTCACCATACTCGAACCGGGGCTCAAAATGATTGAGGACTTGGTCGGCATTCCCGTATTGGGTGTATTGCCTTACACAGATTTAAAAATTGAAGACGAAGACAGCCTCGCTGAACGTTTTAGACATAGACATGGCAATGACAAAGAGCTTCAAGTAGAGATCCTTTATTTGCCCCACGTTTCCAATTTTACTGATTTCCACTTTTTAGAGGCCCAAGAAGATGTACATGTGAGATATGTGATGCGTGGCGAAGCCATTGGCAATCCAGACTTACTCATTCTACCGGGCTCAAAAAACACCATCGAAGACCTTGTGTATTTGCATCGCACTGGACTTGCCGAGCAAATTTTGAGACATGCCAGAAGAGGTACACAGATTATTGGTATTTGTGGTGGTTATCAAATGCTGGGTCTTCAAATTAGCGATCCTAAGGGCACTGAATCCACCGTGCCCAATATAAACGGTCTGGGCTTACTTCAAGTCGAAACCGTCTTCGAAACAGTGAAGACGACCACCCAGGCCAGAGGGCGCATTCTCACACATCAAGGTGAACTGTCGGGCATCTCGAATCTCGAAGTCAGTGGCTACGAAATTCACATGGGCAAAACCACTTTGTTGGCGGGCGAAAAGCCCTTCCTTCAGCTCACAGAGGTACTGGGACAACACGCAGATGTGCTAGATGGTGCAATCAATGCACAGGGCAACGTGTTTGGCACCTACCTACACGGCATCCTCGACGACCATGAATTTGTTCGCGGGATCCTCGACAGTCTGAGACTTAAAAAGGGACTTGGCCTCTACCAAGGCGCAAACTTGAGCCTTTCGGATCTAAAGGAGCGCGAATACGATAGACTCGCAGCACTTATACGAAAACACGTGGATTGGACGAGGTTGAAAGGCTTGGTGGACGCATGGCCTGGCAATCGTTAGCGGGTCTTGGTCCCCATGCAGGGGCCCTCGCCCTTGCAATTTTACTCGATGCACTTCTCGGCGATCCCGTGTACCCTTGGCATCCGGTCAGACTCTTTGGCCTTATTATTCAGCGATTCGAGAAAGATCTGTATGTAAAATCAGCAACTCCGGGTTATTATTTGCTTTCTGGTGGTTTCTTGGTCATGGGGGTTCTATCCCTCGTGGGCACCAGTTATGCACTTTTGGCCTTTGTCATCCAATTAATCTATGACGTACAAGGTTTATTCTATTTTTTAGGGATAATACTAGAAGGGCTTTTAATCTATCAACTCTTGGCGGCTCGGTGCTTGTGGGATGAAGGTTCTCGCATCTCAAAGGTCATGGCCACTGGGAATCTCGAGAAGGCCCGCAAAGAGATCGGTTACTTGGTCAGTCGAGACACGAAAGACTTATCGCCTCAATCTATTTATAAGGCTGCTGTCGAAACGTTAACTGAAAATATTACAGATGCCATTGTAGCGCCTGTGTTGGCCTACAGTATGTTTGGCTTAGTCGGCCTTGCCCTTTATAAGGCAATCAATACAATGGACAGCATGATTGCTTATAAAAATGAGCGTTATCTCTATTTTGGTAGAATCGCCGCGCGTTTAGATGACCTCGCGAACTTTGTGCCAGCCCGCATTTCTGCCCTTCTCATCGTTTTGACCTCAGTTGTTAAACGCGATAATTATAAGGCCTCGGCAAAGTGCTTTATTGATCATAGGCGCTTTCACTCCAGTCCGAATGCAGGTTGTACGGAATCTGCTCTTGCAGGTGCCCTTAACATCCAATTGAGTGGACCTACCACTTACTTTGGAAAGGTCACAGAGCGGCCGTTCATTGGCTTTGTCGCCAAACCTATTGATGAAAGTCATCTGAGTGCTACAATGACATACGTGGTCTACGCAACGATTTTTATTAGTATAATAAGTTTGCTTTTTATCGTATTTTTTTAATGGAGGCAGTATGTTTAAGTCAAAGGTCGCAGTCGCACAAAATCAAAATGAGTACCCTTATAAGCATGGTGGCGATGTGTATAGGGCTCAGCGTTATTTGGGTTGTGAGCTGTCTTCAATTGTAGACTTTAGCGCAAACATTAACCCCCTCGTTACGGTATCGTGGATTCAAGAAAAGCTCAGCCCATATTGGGAGCGTGTTTTGCATTATCCAGATCCAGAAAATCGGGAGCTATTAGAGGCAATTGGCGCCCATCACGGCGTGAGCGTGGACCATATTGTCTTGGGCAATGGTGCCACGCCGCTGATTCATCAGGTGGTTCAGGTAATTAAGCCCGATGTGGCGAGAATCAGTGCACCCACCTTTGGCGAGTATGAAGTTGCCCTTGCCCGTCTCGGTATACCGGTGAGCTATGCCACCTGTGATCCTAACACCTTACAGGTGGAACTAGATGACTTGGCCGACATAGTATTGCAAGAGAATCAAAGGGGTTTAATATTTTTGTGCAATCCCAACAATCCCACCGGTCAACGGTTTGAGATTCATGCAATTTTAGAAATGCTTGCTAGTCTACCTAGTGGTTGCTATCTGGTGGTCGATGAGGCCTTTATAGATTTTACATCTCTAGGTGAGGCCAATAGTATGTCGAAGCACTTGGTGCAGTGGAAAAACTTGTTGATTTTGAGATCGGCAACAAAATTTTATGGTATGCCTGGGCTTAGATTGGGGTATATGCTTATTGGAGATGTTGAGTTGGCGGCATCTATGCGCGATCAAATGCCGATTTGGCAGGTAAATGTGTTCGCGGCAGGGCTTTTTCTAGCTGCATATGACGATGTTGTCTTCCACACACAGACGATTGAAGCCATTCAAAAGGAGCGAAATGAACTTCAGAAGGCACTTTTGTCTTTGGGGTTTAGGGTGTGGCCTTCTGAGGTCAATTATTTTATGATGGCACCTCCAAATGGCGAAGCATTAGAAGATGTTTTGCTAAAAAGGGGAATTTTAGTGAGGTGCTGTGACAATTATCGTGGAATTCCAAAAGGTTTATACAGGATAGCGGTAAAAAAACCAGCCGATCGTCATCTTTTATTGCAAACATTTAAGGAGATTTGCACTTTTCAACTAAAGGGCATTGAAAAGCCAGCCGAGATTTGATATTGTCATATTACGGTGTAAGCGTTTAAAAGTTATAATGGCGGGTAAAATCGTAAAAACATTATTGCAAGACCTGCATTTGCATAAATTATATAGAAACAGGAGGATGAGGTTGTGAAGGCAGAATATATTAATCCCTTTATAAAAGCGAGTACAGAGGTTTTAAAGCAAATTGCAAGCTTAGAGTTTAAAACGGGATCGCCTTATCTTAAGACTAATCCTTTTGGTGCAGATAATCTAATTATCCTCGTCGGTATCACTGGCGAAATTAGAGGTCAAGCTGTTATCTCAATGAGTGAAGATATGGCTAAAAAAGTAGCATCGAGTATGATGATGGGGATGCCTGTGGATTCACTCGACGAAATGGCGAAGAGCGCCTTGTCAGAACTGGGCAATATGATAATGGGCAATACAGCTACATTGTTGTTCAATACCGGTGTGAACATAGATATAACCCCACCTACACTCATGATTGGCGAGAAAATGCAAATTTCGAGCTCGGGTATGAAGACAATTGGCGTACCTCTAATTTGCGATCTTGGCGAGATTACTGTCGATATTTCAGTAAAAGAATAAGATTGAAGTCACATTAAAGGTATATCTATGGTCAATATTGTTTTGTATCAACCAGAAATCCCCCCAAATACAGGTAATGTGGCAAGAACATGTGCGCTGACAAATACAAAACTTCACCTTATCAAGCCACTAGGTTTTTCTATAGACGACAAAACCCTAAAACGTGCGGGACTAGACTATTGGGAGCTTTTAGATTTAGAAGTTCACGAAAGCATAGAAGCTTTTTTAGAGAAATATGGCTCAGAAGTCTTGTTCTTTTCTACAACTAAAGCGACTCAGTATTATAGCGACGTTACATATCCTGACGGTTGTTTTATCATCTTCGGCAAAGAAACTGCTGGTCTGCCTGCCTGGTTGCATGAAGCATATCCCGAGCGTCGCATAAAGTTGCCCATGCGCATAGATCCTAGGGTTAGATCGTTAAACCTTAGCAATGCAGTGAATATTATCTTGTACGAGGCACTCAGACAACAAAGCTTCCCTTTTTTAGGGTAGCTTTTTTTATGCTTTTGGGGATAATAGCAGCGGTGATAAATTTATGTTAATAAGTTTACATCTTTTTAACATAGCCACTCGAATTTCGTGTAAAATATTGAAGGAATGGTTGGCGATTCATAAGCAGATACACAAAGGTGTAGATAGGCTGCTAATGGAATCGAGTTGTTACACGCCAACCCTAACGAAAATAAACGGAGCATAATGATTTTAAGGAGTGTATATGGAAGGACTTACTTGGGAGTTAGTTGTATCACTATTCAGTGGATTGGCCCTTTTTTTGTATGGCATGAATGCCATGTCAGATGGGCTAGAAAAAGTGGCGGGAAATCGACTTAAGCGCATTGTAGAATTGTTTACGAAAAATGCCTTTGTAGGTGTTTTTGTAGGGGCAATAGTGACCATGTTGGTACAGAGTTCGTCGGCGACTACGGTTATGATCGTGGGCTTTGTAAATGCCGGAATTATGAATTTAACACAAGCTGTCGGTTTGATTATGGGTGCGAATATAGGCACGACAATTACAGCGCAAATGGTGGCATTTAAATTGACAGATGTGGCGCCCTATGCAATCACAATAGGCGTAGGTATTCTTTTCTTTAGCAAAAATGCAAAGCTAAAGAATTACGCATCAGTAATTTTTGGTTTTGGTCTTTTGTTCTTAGGGATGCATCAGATGGGCATAGCGATGAAGCCATTAAAAGAAATGCCCGTCTTTGTCGATGCAATCGTCAAGTTGAGTAGCCCTGGACTGCTAAATAGCCTAATGGGTCTTGGCATTGGCTTAGGATTTACAGCTCTAATTCAGTCGAGCAGTGCAACGACAGCGCTTCTTGTTACGATGGCCAGTGAAGGCACCATAACAATTGATGCGGCATTTCCAATGATTCTCGGTGCGAACATTGGCACATGTGTAACAGCAATGCTCTCTAGTATTGGCGCGAGTAAAATCGCGAAGAAAGCCGCGCTCATGCACTTGTTTTTCAATGTGTTTGGATCGGGTCTGTTCTTTGTACTATTTGTTGTATTTAGAGCTTCAGCCGCAGAACTTCTCCACAATCTTGGTGGAGATGCCACGCGGCAAATTGCAAATGTCCATACGATTTTCAATGTGACAAACACAATTTTATTACTGCCATTTGCAGGTGTATTGGTCAGCATTGTCAATAGAATTTTGCCGACTTCAGAAGAAGATGAGCGGGATCAAAAGCGCCTAGACGATAGAATGATCGAAACACCTATCTTCGCGATTCAAGCTGTCAACAACGAAGTTATTCGCATGGGCAATCTAGCTTTGGAATCTTACCAAAGTGCCGTCAAGAGTTTTATAGATGTCGATGCTAAGTTAGCAACAGTTACTTTTACAATAGAACGCACAATCAATGAGATGGAAAAGTATATTGCGGATTTCTTAATTAAGCTGTCGAATAGCAATGTATCTGACGACGAACGCATTGCTATAGACAATATGTTCAATACAATAAACGATATCGAACGTATAGGCGATCATGCAGATAACTTAGCTGAACTGGCCATGCATCGCATTGAACATAAGCTCAAAATTTCTGACCACGCCATCGATGAGTTAAAGTACATGAGCGAAAGAGTTGAAAAATCTATCGTACAATCAATTCACAGTCTAGAGAAATCAGACCGCATGCTCGCTAACCAAGTGATTGAACGCGAAGGCGAAATTGACTTAATGGAGAAAACGCTCAGAAAAGAACATATAAAAAGGTTAAATGAGCAAAAGTGTGCGCCTTCAGCAGGGGTAATCTTCCTCGATGTCATTAGCAATCTAGAAAGAATTGGCGACCATGCATCGAATATTGCCTTATACGTTTCCGACAAGGCTGAAATAACCTCATAGTAAAACCTCACAGTGGTTAAATGTGCGTGCCTGTAGTATAATAAACAGGACACAAATTAATGAGGTGAAGTATGGCTATACGCATTATCGCAGATAGTGTATCCGATATTCCAAAAGCATTGGCTTTAAAGCACAACATCAAGGTGTTGCCATTAACTGTTAATTTTTCCGATGGCTCATTTTATGACGGTGTCGATCTAGATGCTGACGCGTTTTTTGAGAGACTTGCAGTGGCAAAGAAAATGCCAACGACATCGCAAGTTCCCCCTGGTGTTTTTATGGAGGCTTTTGAGTCGGCAATCATCGCTGGCGATCAAGTCATCTGTATCCTTATGTCGGGCAAGTTGAGTGGTACATATCAATCTGCTATGACCGCTAAGGCGATGATTGAAAAAGAATTTTTACGAGACGATGCAGTGGCAGTGCTCGATTCGGGTATGGTGTCTTTTGCCATTGGGCAAATCGCTATAGTAATGTCGGAGCTCTCATCACAAGGTTATCCTTTCCAAGATATTGTAAACAAAGGTCAACAAATGATAGATAAATCGGTCTGCCGCTTTATCGTTGATACTTTGACATATCTCACTAGAGGAGGACGACTAAAACCTGCAGAGGCATTAGTCGGAAATTTGCTCAATATTAAGCCGGTACTTACAATGCAAGAGGGTGAATTAAAGGCATGGGGCAAAGCGCGCGGACGAAAAAAAGCAATTCGATTGGTCGTCGATGACATTTTAAAGTCTGGAGTCGATCTCAATCACAAAATCGTTAGCCTTTTTCACGCCCAAGACAAGGCTTATTTAGAGGATTTACATGTGGCTCTAACAGATGTGTTTCCCAATATGAGGGTCTCTTTTGGAGAGGTAGGCTGTGTTGTGGGAACGCATTCGGGGCCAAGTTGCATCGCGATCAGTTATATCGATATGCCATATTCAGAAATTTT
>CALFXQ010000241.1 GCA_937958285.1 uncultured Fusibacter sp.
TTGTAAACGTCTAAAAGCGCGTTCAAAGAACTTCATCAACTCCAAATGGACTAAAAATTTCATGTAGTCTGTCTTTGTATAGACAAGTCGCAATATCATCAACAAACCCCTCCTAAATCTCCGCTATTTACGCCGCAACCTACGCAGTTTAGACGGCAATCGACCGTGGTCTTTGCCGCTTGGGCCAAGGCCCATTCTCTTTGTAAGAAGCGCTTTTCAACGCCACAATCGATAAAATCCCATGGCAAGATTTCGTCTAGACCGCGCTCGCGATGGGCATAGAAGTCCACATCGATGCCGAGGGACTCAAAAACCTCCAGCCAAAGCTCGTACTTAAAGTGCTCTTCCCATCCGTCAAACTGGCACCCTCTGGCCTCAGCCTCGACAATGGCAGCTCCTAAACGTCTATCGCCTCTTGCAAAAACTGACTCCACCCGCGAGGTCTTCGCATCGTGATAATTATATTGAACAGGCGACTTTCTAAATGCCTCTTTGAGTACAGCCTGCTTTTCTAGTACCATATCCATGGTGTCGTGCGCCTGCCACTGAAACGGCGTAAATGGCTTTGGTACAAAGGTTGAGGTAGACACCGTGAGGGTTAGGGGCTTTCTCTTTTCGCCCTTTGTGACTTCGCGATAAATCCCTTGAATGCGCTTGGCTATCTCGGCAATGCCCGCAACATCTTCTAGGGTCTCTGTAGGCAAGCCCAACATAAAGTAGAGCTTTACGCGTGACCATCCGAGTTCGAAGACCCGGGCCAAGGTGGTGTTGATATTTTCGTCGGTCACACCTTTGTTAATTACATCGCGAAGGCGCTGGGTGCCGGCCTCCGGCGCAAAAGTGAGTCCCGTTTTGCGCACCTTCTGAATTTCTTGAAGCACATCTACAGAAAGGGAATCTAAGCGCAGCGACGGCAGCGAGATGCCGATTTTTTGATCTTGGTATTTGTCCACAAGGCGTTTGATCATGGGTTCAATTTCTGAGTGATCGAGGGTTGAAAGGGAGCTTAGCGCCACTTCTTCAAACCCCGTAGCCTGGAGTATACCGTCTACAATTTCTTCGACGCGTTCCACACTTTTTTCTCTAAGTGGTCGATAGATCATGCCCGCCTGACAAAAGCGGCACCCCTTTGTGCAGCCTCTAAAAATCTCAATCACAGCGCGGTTATGCACTGCATCGCCAAAGGGCACAATAAACTGCTCAGGATAATATGCCGCGTCCATATCTTGTTCAATGCGCTTGACCACTTTTTTGGGAACCGCATCAGAAATTGGGGCAAAATCAGCGATTGTGCCATCTTCATTGTAATGCACCGCATAGAGTTCGGGCACATAAACACCTTGTATTTGACTCAGACCAATCATAAATGCTTCGCGACTCATCTGGTGATAGTGGGCTGCATAATACTTGGCAAAATCCACGAGCAGCTGCTCGCCTTCGCCTATTAAAAATACATCGACAATGTCGGCCAAGGGCTCTGGATTATAGGCACACGGTCCTCCGGCAATCACTAGGGGCATGTCTTTAGAGCGCTCCGACTTAAGGGGCGGAATGTTGCCCAATCGGAGCATACGCACAATGTTGGTATAGCTTAGTTCATATTGCAGCGTAAAACCCACAATATCGAATTCTGCTATGGGAGTCTTTGTCTCTAAAGAAAAAAGCGGAACCTGAGCAAGGCGCATTTGCGCCTCCATATCTACCCAAGGTGCGTAGACGCGCTCGCAGTAAAATTCAGGCACTGCATTAAAAGCACCGTACAGAATGTGAGAGCCCAAATGAGACACGCCCACTTCGTACACATCGGGAAAGGCATGTGCATAGCGAACTTTGACCTCGCTGAGATCCTTATAGACGGCATTGACTTCGTTGCCAATATATCGGGAAGGTTTCTCTACCCGCTTTAAAAGAGCTTCTAACTGCTTCATAATATATCCTTTCTAACCCTTCGTGAACACACTAAACAATTGATTATAGCCCGCCACCAATACGGCGTCTTCTCATGTATACACTCATCACAAGACCAATTGCCGTCATATTGATGACCATTGCGCTGCTGCCGTAACTCATAAACGGTAGGACAAGACCCGTAACGGGGAATAGGCCCATTGTCATGCCTATATTTTCAATAATTTGAAAAGAGAGCATCAGTATGACGCCTATCACTATATTTGAACCCATTTGATCTCTCGCAGAAAAAGCTACCTGAATCAAACGGGAAATCAACATAAAATACATGCCAATCAACACCACGCCTCCAACAAACCCCAATTCTTCCACAAGTACCGCGAAGATAAAGTCCGTCTCTTGAACTGGCAAGAAGTTGTTAGCACTAAAGCCCCCCTGAAACAGTCCATTGCCCGTAACCTGTCCAGAGCCAATGGTGATTTTACTCATTAAAACCTGATAATTGCCCACAAGGGTTGGGTCGTTTGGGTTTAAAAAGGCATCTATGCGCTGCTGCTGATGGGGTTTTAGCACATTGTAAACAATGGGCAAAGACAGCAAACCCGTGAGCAGGGTGACGATGACAATTTTTAGATTGAGACCATTCACCAAGGCCAGGCCAGAAAAAATAAAGACGATGACGAGGGTGGTGCCTAAATCCGGTTGAATTAACAAAATACCCAAAATCGGAATTAGCCACAGTATTGGCACAAACAAATCTTGAAAACGGTCGAGCTTGCCATATCGCTTTTCGAAGAGCTTGGCCATGACGATAATCGCACCCAGTTTGGCAATCTCTGAGGTTTGAAAGTGAATGGGACCGAGCTTTATCCACTGGGTTGCTCCAGCGATTTTAATGCCTAAGCCCGGTATAAAAACGAGCAATAAAAACACCACAGAAACACCGTAAATAACAGGATAAAAATCTCCAAGTATGCGATAGTCTATGAGCATTACTAGAATCATCACCACTAAGCCAATGCCAAAGCTAATGGCTTGAAGCTTCACTTCTCTTGTAAGGCCAAATTGCATCATATCTGTTGCACTGGCAATAATCACAATACCCAGCGCAGAGATCAGGGCGATTAATGCCAATAGCTTTAAATCTATATAGTCGTTAATCCATTTCATAAAAACCTCAACTCTCAAATCGACCTTCGCTATACAACTATCAAAACCCAGCGAGGCAATGCGCTCGCTGGGTTCCATGTCTAACAGTAAAAGTCGCGCGCTAAAACACATAGCCTTTTAGCTATGGCGTTTCATGTTCTTAATTGGAATATTTGCAACCAATGCAGGCTTGCCCGTTTTATCGTCGACTGTTTTTGTGATTTGAATATCTAGATGCTCTTCATCGATATCCATGTAGGATTTGATTGCGCGAATTAAATCTTCTTTGACTTGCTCCAGAAATTCTGGCGAACAATTGTTGCGATCGTGGACAAGCACCAACTTGAGACGATCTTTTGCCACATCTTTGCTGTCTTTTTCGCTACCCTTAAGAAATTTTAGAAAATCAAACATCGTGCCGCCCCCTTCCTATCGGATATTGAACAGCTTTTTAAGTCTGCTAACAAAACCAGATTGCGCATCGAGATCCATTAATGGCACATCGTTACCCATAATGCGCTGGGTAATGTTGCGATATGCTTTACCCGCTATAGAGTTGTCTAGTAATACCGCAGGCTCACCACGATTTGTTGTCACGACAATGTCTTCGTCGTCGGGAACAATCCCGATTAACCCAATAGCCAAGATATCTTTCATGTCTTCGATATTTATCATATCGCCACGTTTTACCATGTTAATGCGAATTCGGTTGACAATAAGCTTTGGATCGTAAATCTCCGCTGCTTCTAAGAGTCCGATAATGCGGTCGGCATCGCGCACTGCAGAGACTTCTGGAGTGGTAACAACGATTGCTTTATCTGCGCCCGCAATGGCGTTTTTAAAGCCTTGCTCAATACCCGCAGGACAGTCTACAATAACGTAATCGAACTCTTCAGCCAACTCACGGCACAAATCTTTCATTTGCTGTTGGTTGATTGCCGATTTATCTTTTGTCTGTGCTGCAGGCAAAAGGAACAAGTTCTCGTTGCGCTTGTCTTTTATGAGGGCTTGTCTCGTTTTGCAGACGCCATGAACAACGTCTACAATGTCAAATACAATGCGATTTTCGAGCCCAAGAACCACATCTAGGTTTCTGAGGCCTATATCTGCATCGATAACGACTACTTTTTTGCCCTCTTTTGCCAGTCCGGTTCCTATATTGGCAGTCGTTGTAGTCTTGCCGACCCCGCCCTTTCCGGATGTTATTACAATTACTTCACCCATTGCTTCCTCCCTCATAATCTTTACGATAATGGCTCTATAATAATTCTATTGTCTTTTACACTTGCAAGTTCAGGATAAGAAGGCGCTACACTACCATCGTCAGGAGAACGGGTTATTTTAGAAAAAATTAGAATTTGCGTGGGAATAAGCTTGAGTGAAATGATAAATCTTGAATCGTCACCACCCGAACCCGCAAAGGCGAATCCCCTGAG
>CALFXQ010000242.1 GCA_937958285.1 uncultured Fusibacter sp.
CGCATTGAGCGAGCAAACTGATGCTTTATCTTTTAGTGTTTTAGAACCCATTGCCGATGGTTTTAGAAATTATGAGAGACAAGGTTATCAAGTATCAGCTGAGGAGCTTCTTATAGATAAAGCCCAACTTTTAGGCCTGACAGCACCTGAAATGACGGCTCTGATTGGGGGCATGCGCGCTTTAAATGCAAATTACGACAGCTCGCAGTTGGGTGTTTTAACACATCGTCCAGAGATGCTTACAACTGATTTTTACGTCAATCTACTCGACATGAATACCGTTTGGAGACCAATCGACGAGAAGGCAAATACATTTGTGGGTATTGATAGAGCATCGGGAATTCAAAAGTGGAAGGCGAGCAGAGTCGATTTAATATTTGGATCTCACGCTCAGCTCCGAGCATTTTCTGAGGTTTATGCCTGTGAAGATGGTCAAGAAAAGTGGGTCAAAGATTTTATTAGAGCATGGCATAAGGTTATGGACTCAGATATGTTTTAATAAGTGTTCGAAGAAGAGGTGCTTTCAGCACCTTTTCTAATGGGCGTAGAGATAAACCGCATTCCTCTGCGCAACAAAGTTGAAAGATTCTTTTAAAGTTGGGTATTCCATATGTAAATATTCGCACTGATTTTTCACATGTAAATCTATTGGAATCGACACCGCTGGAATTGAGAGGTCTAAAATGAGCATCGAAAAAAGCAATATGGAACATTTAGAAATTGACAATCATTGTAAGCGACCGATTCGCATTATTGGGGCGCGCGTCAACAACCTGAAAGATGTTACGCTAGAAATCCCCAAAGACAAAATCACCATTTTTACAGGCGTTTCGGGATCGGGCAAATCGTCGATTGTCTTTGAGACCATTGGTCAAGAAGCGGGACGTCAAGTGAACGAGACCTTCAGCCGATTTATACAAGGATTTTTGCCAAAGTACGGGCACCCCGATGTTGAGGCCATAGAAAATCTAGCGATGGCCATCACGGTCGATCAAAAGCGGCTCGGCGGAAACTCGCGCTCAACCTTGGGCACCATTACCGATATAAATCCCCTGTTGAGAGTTCTATTTTCTAGAATAGGTACGCCACACTACGGGCCCTCAAGCTACTTCTCCTTTAACGACCCCAACGGCATGTGCAAGACTTGCGAAGGCATAGGTCGCATGATGACCCTCGACCTCGCGAAAGCTCTAGACCCAGAAAAATCACTAAATGAAGGCGCCATATTGCTACCTGGCTATAAACCTGGAACCTGGCAATGGAAAGTCTATGCCCAGTCTGGGTATTTCGATTGCGACCTCAAAGTTAAAGACTTTTCTGCGAAGGCCTACCATCAGTTGGTTTATCAAAAGCCAATTAAAGTGAATTCTACGATTGTCGAAGGCATGAACAGCACCTATATGGGGTTGGCCGAAAAATTCATCAGCCAGCACGTAAAAAGCGACTACGAGAAATCGGATGCCACAAAGCAAAAAATCGCCCCCTTTACAACCGAGGCCATTTGCCCAGATTGTTCTGGAAAGCGCTATAACGACAAGGTATTGTCGGTAAAAGTACAGGGCTATTCCATTTCGGAGTTAACCGCCATGCAAGTGGACAAGTTGATAGAATGCCTAGATACCATCGAAGAACCCAAGGTTGGCCCAGTACTTCACAGTCTAAAGGACCGTTTAGGCGACTTAGTACACATGGGCTTAGACTATGTGAGTTTAGACCGAGAGACATCGACCCTTTCTGGGGGCGAATCGCAACGGGTTAAAATGATCAAGCATCTTACGAGTAGTTTGACAGATGTGCTGTATATCTTCGACGAGCCGAGTATAGGGCTTCATCCCCGCGATGTGCATCGGCTCAATGAATTGCTGGTCAAACTTAGAAATAAAGGGAATACGGTCTTGGTGGTCGAGCATGACCCCGATGTCATCAAAATTGCAGATTTTATTGTGGATATGGGTCCTAGGGCGGGGGTGCATGGCGGTCACGTGGTCTACCAAGGCACCTATCAGGGCTTGCTTGGCGCGAACACCTTAACGGCTGTGCACCTAAAACAGCAGCTCCCCTTTAAGCAAAAGCTTAGAAAGCCAGAGACATTTTTAAGTGGGCCAGTGTCGGACCTGTTCAATTTAAAGTCCGTGGCTCTACGGGTGCCAAAAGGGCTCTTTACTGTGATTACAGGGGTTGCTGGTTCTGGTAAATCCACATTGGTGCACGGTGCATTTGTCCCTGCATTTAAAGAGGCAGTTGTGGTGGATCAATCTGCAGTCAGCGCCAACGGCAGGTCGAATGTCGCCACTTATACGGGCATTATGGACGAGATTAGAAAGCTGTTTGCCCAAGCAAATGGCGTGGGCGCGGGGTTGTTTAGCTATAATTCAGAAGGTGCGTGCCCATCTTGCAAGGGCCGTGGCTACATTGAAACAGATCTCTCCTTTATGGATGCTGTTGAGACCCTGTGTGAGGACTGTAATGGCTTGCGATATAAACAGGAGGTGCTCGCTTATGCTTACGAAGAAAAAAGCATTGCCGATGTTTTGTCAATGACCATTCAAGAAGCACTTACTTTCTTTGACCAAAAGGAAGTTGTGAATAAACTCAAGCATATTTCTGAGGTGGGACTGCACTATATCACATTGGGACAGCCGCTAGATACCTTGTCTGGAGGAGAGTGCCAGCGACTGAAACTGGCTAAAGAATTCAGCAAAAAGGGGAATATTTATATACTCGATGAACCCACAACGGGTTTACATCTATCTGATATTGTGGGACTTTTGGCGATTATCAATCGGCTGGTAGACAAGGGGAACACCGTTATTGTGATTGAGCATCATCTCGATGTGATTCGCAGTGCAGACTGGGTGGTAGATATGGGTCCAGAAGGCGGCATAAAAGGCGGCCAAATCTTATACGAAGGGCCGCCTTCAGAATTAAAAAACTGCAAAATATCCATGACAGGGCGCTATATTTAGCCCTGTTTTTTTGTGGTTTAGGGCGATTACTGCTGGGCACCGATAAAGGCATCAATAACCTCTACCGCTTGATTTTGCTGATCTTCTCGGCTTATCTTAGCCGTGCCGTCGCCTTCTTGTTCACCGTAGTTGCCAAACTGCGCGTGGTTGCCATCGACGATTTCCACGATTTGATCTGCTTTTTTTACCTGCTCGAGGTCGAGCATCAAATCGTAGGTGCCATAAAGGGCAAGGGTGGGAATTGCGGCATCGTTGAGGGGATAAGCGCCCATTAAGAGCATGCCCTTAAAGGTGTTTTCGTGTTTTTCCATCATGCTGCTAGCCATGGCGCCGCCTAGAGAGTGCCCTGCGATATACCATTTGTCGATTTTGGGGACTTGTTCGATGGCACTTAAGGCGCCGTTAATATTGAACACCGCTAGGTTCATGGGCATTTTTACGAGAATTGTGGTATAGCCTTTTTGGCTAAGTTGAACGAGCAGCGGCAGATAGGCTTTAGCTTCGACCTTTCCACCAGGGTAAAAAACGATGCCTATTTGCTTGTCGACATCGGGGGCAGGTTTTGTGATGGTGAGATTATTAACGGTGGTCTGTGTGAGTTGATCGCTGGCCAAAACTTGATTGATCCACACTTCAGCTGCGGGGTCAGCTCGGTAATAGTCGAGGGTATAAATGTAGAAGCCACCAACGGCAACGACAATAAGAACAACTAAAACGAGTACAATTCTTGTGAGCCACTTTGTAATTTTGTTTGTCGATTTCATAGTATTCCTCTCTTATGCAATGTCTATGTCTAAATGTGTTTATACCCCAAAATTGGGGTAATCCTCGATGAACATCTCTGTGATATAATAAAGAAAAAACTCAAGGAGTCATCATGATTGCCATTATTGTCAATCCCCATGCTGGGAAGCACGACAAAAAATCTGTTGTAAATAGCCTCAAACACTATGCAGAGGCTTCAAATACCCCTTATACATTGTTGTATTCACAAAGGCCAATGCAGATTGTAGATTTAGCAGCATCCGCCGCTTTGTCGGGGTGCGAAAGACTCATTGTCGCGGGGGGCGACGGGAGTATTCAAGAAGCTGTAGAGGGGCTAAGTCGCTCAAACTGGCCATGTCCGGTGGCGGTTATTCCCTGTGGTACAGGAAACGATCTTGCAAAGAGCCTTAATATTCCCACAGATATCGACGAAGCGGTTAAAGTGGCTTTTACCGGTCAAGTTGTACCCTTAACGCTAGGTACCATGAACGAACACTTTTTTGCCAATATCACAAGTACAGGGCTCGATGCAGATATCACCGCACTGCGAACCAAGCTTAAGCCAATTATTGCAGGCCCTTTAGCTTACTTGGTAGCAACGGTGTTGACAATTATTCGCTATCGGCCAACAAAGTATCAGCTGAACATTGATGGCAGGCAAATTGAAGGTGAGTACGCACTGATTGCCGTGGCCAACGGCAAATACTACGGCGGCGGTATGCAAATTGCGCCTCATGCTGACCCCACCCATCCAGATTTTAATGTGGTTGCCGTTAAGGGTTTAAAACCCCTAAAGCTGTTGTCATTGCTTCATTTGGTGTATTCTGGCAAACATGTAGACACACCCCATGTGGAAGAATATTATGGGTCCCATATCAAAATTACCTCCAACAATAGATCAATTGCCATCAATTACGACGGCGAGCTCACCCATTCAAATATTCTAGAGGCGAAGCGTATTGAAGGAGGCAGTAGTCGCATAATCGTTCCAGGAGGCGGTCAATGAGTCAATCAAGCTCAAAGCTAGTCCGTGGACGATTTGCGCCAAGTCCATCTGGGCGCATGCATTTGGGCAATGGATTAAGTGCCCTTATCAGTTGGTTAGATGTGCGAAAACTCAGCGGCGAGATGGTTTTTCGCATGGAAGATCTAGATCCAAATCGCTCAAAGCCGCACTTTGCCCAGTGGATAGTCGAGGACTTAAGGTGGTTGGGCCTCGATTGGGACGAAGGACCAGACATTGGAGGCGCCTATGGCCCTTACAGCCAAAGCGCGCGGCGCGATTTATATCAAGCACATCTTGAGCGCCTTCAAGATAAGGGGCTTGTATATGCCTGTACTTGCACACGCCAAGAACTGCACGATGCCTCAGCGCCGCACGCCAGCGATGGTGAGCCTATATATGCGGGCACTTGTCGCCACCAGTCAAGTGCCCAGTCGAGTGCCCAGACAAATGCTCTCAATGCATCAGATTTTTCGGGAAAACACAGACCCCCTGCAATGCGCATTGCCGTACCCACCACCCCTATGCATTTCGTAGATCTTAACTATGGTCCTCAGAGTCAAAACCTCGCCACCCTGTGCGGGGACTTTATTCTAAAGCGCAGTGATGGCATTCATGCCTATCAACTCGCAGTCACTGTCGACGATGCACTAATGGGTATCACGCGGGTGGTGCGTGGTCAAGACTTGCTCACATCAGTAGCGCGCCAATCCTACCTTCATACCCAGCTGGGCTACCAGCCACCGCAATACGGGCACGTACCACTAATGGTCGGCCCAGATGGTGTTCGACTCTCTAAACGTCATCTCGCCACAGATTTTGGTTATTGGCGTGAGAGAGGCGTTGCCCCAGAGCAATTGGTGGGTTTGCTAGCATACTTGAGTGGCCTAATCGAAAAGCCAGAACCTCTTAAACCTTGCGAGCTTATTCCTCATTTCGACTGGAACAAATTAAAAAAGGAACACATCGTCGTGTCTCAGGAAGCGCTAAACTGGCTGTGAGTGCTTGCCTATATAAACAAACCCCGCTTGCAGTTAGAACTGAAGGCGGGGTTTTTGAATGCGTGCTAAAAGGGCAACTTGTAAACGAGTTTGTCGATAAATAGGGTGTGCTCTTTTGTAAGTTCAAGTGCCTTAAAGGTATATGCCCCCTTTTTTCCAGAAATCAAGCGAATGTTGGGCCTTAAAGGCATTCCATCAGGTACTTCATCGACCACGGCGTATTCCTTATTGTTGAGCTGCACCAAAGAACCTGGTGGATATGGATGCACCTTAGAAGTGAAAAGTTGCACCAGATGGGAATCGTAGCCTGTACCCGAGGACCCCATCAGGTATTCGACGGCTTCGAGGGGAGAAGTGGCCCGTTTATATGGTCTGTCGGAAGTCATCGCATCGTAGATATCTGCAATGCCAACTATTTGGGCATTGAGCCCTAAGTCTTCGCCAGCAACGCGCTGGGGGTACCCTGTGCCATTGAGTTTTTCGTGGTGATGGAGGGTTGCTTGTTTTACATAGGCACTGAGAAATATCTTGTCTTTAAGATACTGATGCCCCTTTATGGGGTGTTCAAGGATCATCATTTTTTCTTCTGTGGTAAGCGGACCATTTTTGAAGAAAATCTCACTGGGTAAAAATGCCATGCCTATATCGTGAAATACCCCAGAGAAAAACAGCTGTTTTACCATTTCGCGGTTGTAATTTAGGGTCGTTGCCATAATTGCACTTAGTAAACCACAGTTTAAAGAAGACATATAGAGATAATTCTCTACATTTTTTATGACTACATATTCAAGCGGGTGATCTCGCTTTCTAAAAATTGCATCGACCACATCGTCTGCTAGAAGGTTGAGATTATCCATAAAGGGCATGATGGATTGAGGCTTGTGTTCCCCTTGAAGATCTCTATAGCTAGCCGCATTAAAAATGTCGCGAATGAGCAACATGCCCTTGTTGATAAGCGAGGGTTCTAGAAGTCTATTGATTTCGTAATCGCTAAATTCATCTTCAATGTACAGTGTGTAGATTTGATTCTTCTTTATGCGATCCAACAAGTTTTCTGTTAGCTTTGTACCGGCTCTAGCTAACATAATGCCCTGCATGGAATAGAGGGTATCTGCTAAAACATCTTCTGTATCTACAAATTCAATTGGAACTGCGTGCATATGACCCCCTTGGCATCAACCCATTGTAAATATATTCGACGCCATATTTATAGCCTTTATTACGGGCGATAATCACCAAATAAAAAACCGCTCTGGCGAGAGGATCAAGGCTCTGCCAGAGCGGTGTCTTAGAAATGTTAGATCGTAGCTTTTTTGGTGGATTTTGTGGTAGCAGAAGGGCTGATGGTACCTTCTACAAGTTTTCCGCGCTCTTTAATGGCAAATGAAATCATAAGTCCAATTGTCGCGGCAACTGCAGAGATAATAAAAGTCGTAGTGAAGGATCCCACCATTTGCTTGATAAACATGCCGGAAAGTGCTGCAAGGCCATAAGCCTGATAGACCACACCGTAGTTAGATGCGTATCGGAATGAACCAAACTCTTGATTTGTGAAGGTTGGGAATAGTGCGAGGAAACCACCATAACCAACGGCGACGCCAATCACGCTCATGTAGAAAATGGTTTTGTTTTGTGCCATAAAGCTCAAGCCAAGTAGTGAGACGATGGTAATTACAAAGATGAGTTTTAGCATATTCAGTGTGCCAAATTTGTCAGACAGCGTTCCCGACACAAGGCGACTGCCTGCATTGGATAGCGCCAAGACCGAAATAATGCCAGCAGCTGCAGTTGCCTCAAAGCCTGCCACCTCGATACCGATGTTCTTAGCGGCCCCGAGAACCAAAAGACCTGGAATAACCGCGAGAAGAAACATCACCCAAAGCAATTTGAACTTGGCCGTGCCGATCATTTCTTTAGTCATGTAATCATTTGGGCCCTTTTGAGCAGCTTGCTTAACAAATCCTGGTGGGTTGTTGGTGAGCGCAGCGCCAATTAAGATTAAAACCATTGAGATGATGCCGAGCTTCATAAATGCGCTGCTGACGTCTCCTTGTGTGAGGAAATATGAGATGACCTTTTGGAAGATGATGCTACCACCGCCAAAGACGCCTACGCTAAGGCCTGTAATCATGCCGCGATTTTTGGGAAACCATTTTATAAGTGTTGAAAGCGGACATACATAGACAAAACCTACACCTGCGCCTGTGAGAATGCCATAGGTGATATAGACCATGCCTGGGCTTTGTACAAAAGATGAAAGAATAAGACCTGTGCCATATAGAATGCCGCCAATGGCCAATGTGATTCCTGGGCCCTTCTGATCTACCAAACGACCTGAAAACAGCGTCGCAAAGGCAAATACAAACTGCGCGAGTGCATAAGGCCATATAATTGCATTGGGGTCCCAAGCGCGCTCCACTTGTAGTGCTGTACCAAAGACACTCCAAGCGTATAAGCCAGCAATTGTAACCTGAGCAAGTAATGCGCCAATAAGTACCACATACTTATTTTTGATGTTGAACATGATGACTCTCCTTTAGGGTAACGTTTTCTGTGTCACTAGATTAAAGCTTAGAGTAACTCCAAGGTCAACATATTTTTTTGAAAGTTATTTTGTTATCGAGGTAAAGCTTTTATAAATATCTATTTTGGGGTAAAGTTAATGTGATATCACTAAAATGTGGACATGATGAAAGGTGGATCCTTTGAGTACAGTAGACATTATTGAGGAAGCTGAACTAAGGTATTTAAAGTTGCTTTCGAGGCAATTTCCAAATATCTCTTCAGTGAGTACAGAAATCGTCAACTTAAGTGCGATTGTAAATTTGCCAAAGGGTACAGAGCATTTCTTGGCGGATATTCACGGCGAACACGAGGCCTTTGATCATGTGATGCGCAACGCCTCTGGCGTAGTAAAAAGAAAAATCGACGACGTCTTTGCCCAAACCCTGAGCGAGGACGAAAAGAAGTCTCTGGCCACCTTGGTCTATTACCCTAAAGACAAGATAAGGCGCGTAAAAGACTTGTATCAGGGAGATGCGCTCAATGGATGGTATGCTCAATCTATTTATCAGCTAGTGCGCCTTTGTAGAGCCGCGGGATACAAGTATACCCGTTCAAAAGTGAGAAAGGCAATCCCTGAGAATTTTAAATATATTATAGAAGAATTGCTCCACGAGAATGAGCAAGAAGTGATGAAACAGGCATACTATAAGGCAATCATCGACCAAGTGATTGCCATACGCAGTGCTGATGCATTTATTGAGGCCATGTCTCGTTTGATTCGACGTCTCGTTGTGGATCAACTTCACATCATCGGCGATATTTACGATAGAGGCAATGGTGCACAGCGGGTGATGGATATTTTAATGAGGCACCACGCGGTGGATATTCAGTGGGGCAATCACGATGTGCTTTGGATTGGAGCTGCCTGTGGCATCGATGTATGCATTGCGGATGCCCTTCGCATTGCCTTGAGGTATGGAAATCTAGAAACCATAGAAGTGGGGTATGGCATTAACTTGTCACCGCTGGTACGCTTGGCGATGGAGTTTTATCCGTGCGAACCAGGCGTGCAGTTTTCGGTGCGTGGTAAAGCGTTGAATTTTAATCAGCGCGATTTAGATTTAATGGCGCGTATGCAAAAGGCCATTGCTGTGATTCAGTTTAAACTAGAAGGGCAGATGATTCTCAGAAATCCCCAGTTTAAAATGGGTCATCGCATGCTGCTAAACCGCGTTGATTTTGTAAATGGGACATTAGAAGATGATGGTGTGGTGTTTACGCTAAATGATGTGGATTTCCCGACTGTAGATGAGCAAGATCCTTATCAACTTACAGAACGAGAAGCCGAAGTGATGGCTAAGTTAAAAATATCCTTTACTCAGTCTCAAGCACTACAGGAGCATATTCGGTTTTTAGTGGACAAGGGAAGTATGTATAAAGTTCACAATGGAAATTTACTCTATCATGGGTGTATACCACTTACAGATACAGGTACGTTTAAAGCATTAGAACTCGAAGATAAAAACTTAAGTGGCATTGCCCTTTTAGATTTTTTTGATGAACAAGTGCGAATGGCATTCTATCATAAACAGCTTGAACATCGCCAAAAGGCCATGGATTGGGTGTGGTATCTTTGGTGCGGTTCCTTGTCGCCGCTCTTTGGAAAAGAGAAGATGGCTACTTTTGAGCGTTATTTTATCGACGACCCTCGTGCTCATAAAGAGCCCAAAAATGCTTACTTTGAGCTTAGGGAGGACGAGTCAATTTGCAGTGCTATCTTGTCTGAGTTTGGCCTAAAACCAGAGGATTCGAGAATCATTAACGGCCATGTGCCAGTAAAAGTAAAAAAAGGAGAGCTCCCTGTTAAAGCGGGGGGACGCTTAATTACAATAGATGGCGGGTTCTCAAAAGCCTATCAAAAGGAAACGGGTATTGCGGGATTTACGCTTATCTATAATTCGCAAGGCATGGCACTCGTTGCTCACGAACCTTTTTCATCGAGGGAACAGGCCGTTGCCCTCAATTTAGACATGGTACCCACAACAGTTTACTTCGAAATGGATCGTCCACAGGTTTTTGTTGGCGATACAGATGTAGGCCACCAGCTTAAGTTGGAAATTGAAGCACTTTCAAAGTTGTTGAGTTGCTACCAGACCGGTCTATTGCCCCAGGGTTAATTGTTAAGTGGTTGCGTTTATGGGTATGTATGTTCTATAAACTCAATTTGGAGAATCGCATATGACAATAAATTACGACGTATTACTTGAAAACCTCCGCGATGTTTTCTGGGCAATGGATCAAGAAGGAAATATCCTTTACATTAACGAGATCTGCCATGAGTTACTGGGCTACCATCCCAAAGAAGTTTTGGGAAAACCCTTGTTTGAAATTATGTGTCCAAGGCATGAGTACCGTGTGGGCAGTTGTGTCAGGCTTGTCGAGCAAATGAAAGTGCGCGATTTTCACAAAGAAAAGCTTTGGATGCTGCACAGCAATGGCGAGACGCGCGTTGTGCTCGAGCTAAACTCTAGGCGCATTGAGGGTGCTTCGGGAGCGCTCGAAATCCACGGCTTAGGTCGCGATATTACCGAGCGCATTGCCCTTGAAAAGGCAAATAAACAAGCTTCTCTAAATGCGCTAAAGGCGTTGGTGGCTGCAGTAGAGGCAAAAGACGTCTATACACAGGGTCATTCATTAAGAGTCGCTCAATATGCTCAAACCCTTGGTAAGTGCCTGAATCTCACACAAGATCAATTGGAAGAACTGGATATGGCCAGTATGCTTCACGATATCGGTAAAATTGGCATTAACGATGCGATCCTCACTAAGTCGGGTATCTTGACATCCGATGAGTATGCCATGATTAAAGAGCATCCAGTGATTGGAGGGAGAATTGTAAGTGCAGCGGGCTTCTCTCGCGATATTATAAACGCGGTTATGTACCATCATCGACATTACGATGGGCACGGTTATCCACTGGGCTTAGATATGGTTGGCGACAATACCATTGTTTGTATTATAAGTGTTGCAGATGCCTTCGATGCAATGACTTCGAGGCGTTCATATAAGCCTATTCTCAAGCGCCAACAAGTGATAGATGAGTTTCTATCTCAATCGAGCAAGCAGTTTTGTCCGCGCGTGGTGACTGCCTTGATTAAAGCGCTCACAGAAACAGATGCCTTCGATGGGTGTGTATTGAAGGGAGATGATGACCTTGCTCACTACCCCTTGGGCTAATCGCATTATTAATGTGTTCGATGCGATGCCCTTTTTAATGGCAATATTGAATGCTGAGGGGAGCGTCGTCTATATGAATGAGGCGATGTTGACCTTAATGGGTGATTCGCTATTGTCAGTTCAAGAGAAACCATATTGGGAGTTGGACTGTTGGATTCATTCAGACGACATGCAAAATCGCGTGTTATTTGCCATGGAGCAAAGCGCCATTCACGATACAGAAATTCGCATGGAATCTCAATTTAAAGATGCGTCCTCAGAAATTCTAGATATTGATTTTCACATTAAAGCCCTCTGGGATGAACTTACCAGTGAAACTTACTTTCTTGCAACGGGTTTTAACGTCACAAACCTAGTATTCTCTAGGGGCGCTCTGTCTGAGAAAGAAAGGCAAATGCAAGCTTTGTTCGATTATTCGCACGAAGGGTTTTTTATGAATATTTTGCCTGAGGGACTACATCCAGAGCCCCTACACGGCAATCACCACGGCAAAAAGACCTTAGAGGATTGCTTAATTGATGACTTTATTATGTATCAAAAGGTTGAACGCTCAAACAAGGCATTTAAGACTATGCTCGGCTATGGGGTAGATCAAGAACTCGAATCCAAAAGGCTCTACGAACTGATTCAGATTCATGGAAAGCATTATAGGGATTTGGTAAAGCAATTGTTAAACCACGGTGAAGTAAAGCTAGAGTACTCCATGGTCGACCGCAATAACCAAGAGCGTATTTTAGAGCTCTATATGGTTTTAATTTATCAGCAAGGCTTTTATTATGGCAATTTTGGGGTTCTAAGAGATTTAACGGTGCAGCGAAAATACGAGCGTGAGCTCGAGTTTTTCGCCTTTAGAGATGCCCTAACAGGCCTCGAAAATCGCCGTACTTTTTTCCAAAATGCATATCGCTTTTACGAAAGTAATGGGCGTGACGGTGTTGTTTTAATGATGGATATCGATCATTTTAAACGCGTGAACGACAGCTATGGCCATGCTATTGGAGATCAGGTTTTAGTAGGTCTTTCAAAGCAACTCTTAGAAATAACAAGTGATCGTGTATGTGTTGCACGCTATGGTGGTGAAGAGTTTGTCGTGCTTCTAAAGGGCTACAGTGTACAAGAGGCCTGTGACTGGAGTGAAAGTTTAATCGGGATAGCAAAAGAGCAGGTCTACTATACAGAAAATGGCGATGTTTTTCACATCACCATTAGCATTGGTCTTTCTGAAATATGGTCTGCGGATGTATCTGTAGATGCCACCATCACCCGTGCAGATAAGGCACTCTATCATTCAAAACAAAGTGGGAGAGATCGTTGGACACTATGCGAACTTTCGCAGGTATAAAGGTTTGGGATTCAAGCACGTCAAATTTCAACTTCTAAGCTATGGTAGCGCGCCAACTCATTGACTAACCCAAAAATAAAAGTGCTCGCAAGGTTAGCGGTTACATTATCTTGATCATAGCGAGGTGAAACCTCTGCAACGTCAAAGGCGATGAGCTTTCCACTTGCCACCAAACGCTTAATGAGCATCAATACCATTTCTGGGTGTAATCCGAGGGGTTGTGCCGCGCTCACACCAGGTGCAAAGGCAGATGAAATTACATCTGTACATAAAGTGGCATAAATGGCTTCTTTGTCTTCAATAAATGAATCGAGTATTTGGGTAGTTTTTTCGATAGGCTCATGAATCATATCCCGTGCGTAGCGGTATATGGTTCCATGAGCCTTAGCCATTTTTAAGAGTGAGACAGTATTTCCTCTGCGCTGTAAACCCAGACAAAGGTAATTAAAAGGCTTGTGCATTGCTTTTGCATCGTCGGCAATTTGTAGAAACATGGTGCCCGACGATGGCCCTTCAGGATATGGACGCATATCGAGATGTGCATCAAAATTCACAATGCTCACTTGCTTATAATGGCGATTTAAACCTACAAAATGGCCGTAGGCAAGTTCGTGACCACCACCAAGTACAATGGGGAATAGTCCAAGTGAAAGCATTTTATCAATCGCACTTGCAAGTTCGTATTGAAGAACAGCGAGGTCTTCGTTTTGATAGACGATATCGCCACAGTCGTAGAGTTTTAGCCCACGTGTAAAGAGACAGGGCAGATTAGAAAGTTCCTTGCGTAGCATTCTAGGGCCAAGTGCAGCCCCTTGTCGTCCTTTATTGCGTTTAATGCCTTCATCACATGCAAAGCCGATAAAGCCTATGGCAAATGCATCTGAGCTGACCTTAGATTCACTCAGAGGGCATGCTTCAATCCACTGATGCCACCTAAAGGTATCAAAGTCAGTGGCGCTATCTATGCGCCCATGCCAGTTGTTCATTTGTGGTGGTATATAGGTCATCTTTAGCCCCCAATCAACCATTGATGCTTTACGGTTTTTACGTCGAATTTCATGATTTTAAAGACGCTCTGAATGGTGGGGCCAATGCCAAGTGCTAAGATTAAAGTACCAATGCCCACTTGTCCGCCCATAAAAAAGCCGAGAACCAAAACGGTGATTTCAATAGCTGTTCGAATGGTCGAAACCGAGAGACCAGTCTTTTTTACAAGGGCAACCATCATGCTATCCCTTGGACCAGCACCAAAAGCTGCGCTTATATAGAGATAGCTCGCAAAGCCTGTAATCACCATGCCACTAGCGAGCATTATAAGGCTGATCAACAGCGTTTGTGCTTTTGGAATGACAGCAATTTTAAATAGTATATCGATCATAAGACCAATTAAGATCATATTGCTTATGGTGCCATAGCCTATGCGCTCTTTTAGAAAAAAGCTGCCACACATAATGGCGAGTCCGACCCCGATAGCCGCTTGACCAAAACTAATACCAGTTAAGTTTGAGACACCCTGATGAAATACATCCCATGGCGAAACGCCGATATTTGCCTGAACCATCAAGGTAATCGCCACTGAAAAGAGCGCAAGTCCCAGATGGAGTTTAAATAGCCTGATTGTCATAAAACCTCCCTTTGTCATCGCGTTCTATCATAACTTCAATGACACACAGTGTATAGTGAGAAACAGAAAGTGTCAAAAATTTGGACATAATTTGTAAGGGCAAGGATTGACAGCTATGCATAAGAGAAGCGATAATAGAGTAGCGATAATGATAATCGCTTTCAATTAAACAACTGTCAATCTAGTAAATGAGGTGTTGTATATGAAAAAGGTACTTATTGCTTTTGGATCAACAACTGGAAACACAGAACGTGCAGCAATGCTTATTAGTGATCAGCTTATCGCGTGCAGCGTAGAAGTGGTGAATGTATCTGATGTTGTTTATTCTCAGGTGCAAGAGGCGGATTTAGTAATTCTCGGCGCATCTACGTGGGGATATGGCGAGCTACAAGATGATTTTGCGGACTATTTCCCTCAAATCACAGCTGAATTATACTCGGGTAAAGACACGGCTGTTTTTGGTTGTGGTGATAAAGCTGCATTTGGCGATGTGTTTTGTGAAGCGGTTACCCTAATCGAAAGGCAACTCGAGACTTGCGGAGCCAATTTGGTAGTAGAGGGCCTTCGCATTGATGGCGATGTGGACGCAAATATAAACCACATTGTCGCCTTTGCACAGCAGCTAAAGTAATCGTTGTATGCGTTAAAAGTGCACACCCGAAATGTCTGATTATATAGACTTTCTGGTGCGCACTTTTTTTATGCACAACACATGCATAAAAGCGCTACTTTTCGTTGGGTATTGTTTTTTTGTAGTAAACCTCGTGCTTGTCTAGTGCGAGGAGGTCATCGATAGTTACAAATGTATAGCCCTTGGAAATGAGGTGCTCGAGTATTAATGGGAGTGCTTCAACCGTTGCGCTTTGTATATCGTGCAATAAAATAATACTGCCTGGTTTTGTGTGTTCAAGCACGCGATTTACAATAAGTGCAGCATCTTTTGTCTTCCAGTCTTCAGGGTCTACCGACCACTGTATCAGAGGCATATTGATCCATTCGTGCACCTCTTTTGTAAAACGACCATAGGGAACACGTACACTAGTAGGTGCTCGGCCCGTGATGCGTTCAATAGTACGCTGTGTCATATCTATTTGCGCCATCACATGTTGACGGTCGAGCTTAATTAGTTGGGGGTGGCTCCACGTGTGATTGCCTAGGGCGTGACCTTCTTCTGCTATAGATTTTGCGATGTCTGGGAATGCACGGGCCCTCTTTCCGATGACAAAAAAAGTGGCTTTCGCATTGTGATTGGCGAGAATTTGCAAAATTTGATTTGTGTATTGGGGATGAGGTCCATCGTCGAAGGTGAGCGCAATGGGCTTGAGGGGTGTTGCTGTTGTTGATGGATTGCTCTCTGGAAGCTTGTTGAAATAGGCAGATTCGTCTTCGGCGTAGGTACCTGATGAAATGGGGAAGATGGGGTATAGGGCTTTATAGCCTTCTGTAAATGCCTTTACATTTAAGTCGAGGTGTTCATCGAGCAGAGTGAAGGGCAAAAATAGGGCAAGGGTACCAAAGGACTCAGGTGCGACCTGCCCGCTGTTGAACAGTAAGGTTAGACCTTTGTCGTCGTAAAGAAAACAGCTGTAGTTCTGCATAAAAGGCAGGGTGCCTTCTTGAATATGTGACAAGGGCACTTTACTAAATCTGGGGTCTTTAGCGATTTTTGCATAACTTAGTTCACTGAGGACTTTCAGATATTGGTCTTGGTGTGGAAATAAATTGTCGATGGAGATGTCTTCTTCTGTACTTTTATTAAAGTTGAAAGTATGCACAATTTCTAGGCTCTCGCCTTGGCCCACACGTACACTTTCAGAAATGCGAAAAGACAGAACGTCTTTGGAACTATAGGCGATGCGTGCATGGAGCACATAAATATTATCGCTGGCTTTTGTTTCTTCTGGTGTAGACTCGAGTAGGTCGTCTTTAAAACGAATGAGTCGTGTGGTCATAAAGTCCGACAAAACAGCATCGATTTGTGGTAACTGGGTGATGGGATAGGAAATATCTAGTGTGTAGTCTTGATGGCTCTCTTGTACGTGTATGGTGCTATAGTCGGCTTCGGCTATTGGCTTTGAAGATTGCGCGAGTACATCGCATCCGATGAGCAGACTATTGACAAGGATAAGTGTAAAAAAGGCAATTGGTTTTAGTAACATTTTTATGTAACCCATATAAGGGATAAGTGTGTTCTTCATGGCGACCTCTTAGATCATAAAGTTTACATCATTTCAATTATATCAGACATTTTGCCTCTTGCGTTTGACA
>CALFXQ010000243.1 GCA_937958285.1 uncultured Fusibacter sp.
AAAGTAATTACAGAAGTAACTGCAAAAGAAACTTCTAAATTCCCTTATGCAAAAGAGATGTTAGTAGAACTTAACGGTAAAGAAGTACCTGTAGTAATCGATGGCGTGAACGCTTTCGTAAATACAAATCTCGCTGGTCAAGTATGCTATGTAAATAGCTTCTACAAAGATCAAAAGATGGTATTCTACGGCATGCAAGGCAACAAGATGGTGGTTGGCTTGTTAAAAGGCGACACAGTGCTTTTAGTTGATCGTTTAACTGTATCTCCAGAAGCTACAGTAACGAACGCTGACGGCGACTTAGTAACGTTAGAGAGCTTAAGAGGCAATTCAAGAATTCTACTTACTACAGATCCAGAATACGGATTCCAAGTAGTTTCTGTTTACGCTCAAAAGTAATACTCTGACCGACATCGATTTATCGCATTACCCTTATACCAATTATGGAGGATTTAATGAAAAAGTTTAGAGTGATTTTGGCTTTAGTCTTAATCGTTGCTCTAGTAGCTCCTTTGGGCGCTTTTGCTAACGAATTCAAATGGGCAACATTCTCAGATCCAATCGATTTTAACCCAGCGCTCGCTAAAGACTCTGCTTCATCAGACGTTAACGGTATGATGTTCGAAGGTCTTTACACAAGAGACTGGAGTGCAAAGATTATTCCTAATCTTGCATCTGCAATGCCTAAAATTTCTGCAGATAACAAAACGCTTACTATCCCCCTCAGAAAGGGTGTTAAATGGCACGATGGCAAAGAATTTACATCTGCTGACGTAAAATTCTCTATCGAGTTTATCTTAAACAAATCTGCTAACTCACCACGTATCGCTAACTTTGAATTAGTAGACAGCGTTCAAACACCAGATCCTTACACTGTTGTTCTTAAAATGAAATCTGTCGACTCTGCTATCATCCCTACTTTAGCTAACGCTTACTTCATTCCTAAGCACATTTGGGAAAAAGTAGACGCTGTTAAAGCACGTGAGAGCGAGTACAACAAAACTAAGCCAGTTGGTATGGGCCCTTACAAATTTGCATCTTACAACCGTGCAGAGCGCGTTGTTCTAGAAGCAAATCCTAGCTACTTTGGCCAAAAGGCTAAAATCAAAACGCTTGTTTACACAATCACGCCATCGCAAGCAACTGCAATGGTTAAAGTTGAAACTGGCGAAGCGCACATGGTACAAGTACCAGAGTCAGATATCGCGAGAATGCAAAAAATCTCTAAAGTTAACACAACTGTATATGACCGCGTTGTTTTTGACTGCATCCTTTACAACATCAAATCACCATTCTTCTCTGACCTTCGCGTTAGACAAGCTATCTCACACGCTGTAAACAAAGAGTTTATCGTTAAAGGTATCTACAAAGGTTACGGTTCTGTAGCTAATGGTTCTTACCACCCTAAACTTGCTGTATTTAACCCTAATACACCTGTTTACAAGTACGACGTAGCAAAAGCTAAACAACTTCTCGATGCAGCTGGTTGGAAAGTTGGCGCTGGCGGTATCCGCGTTAAAGATGGCAAGCAATTCAAGTTTGTTCTCCTCACAAACAAAGGTAACATCATGAGAGAGAAATTGATCGTAGAAGTTCAAAGACAACTTAAGCCACTTGGTATCTCTGTAGAGCCACGTATCCTTGAGTGGAACACATTCCTTGCTAAATACGTAGATGTCGGCAAATTCGACGCTTACGTTGGTGGTTTCTCTACTGGCCTTGACGGCGACCAAACAGTATTCTACCACAGTGATAAAGCAAAAGCTTCTATGAACAAAGGTTCTTATGCTAACCCAGAAGTTGACAAGCTCCTCGAAGACGCGCGTGCTACGCTCGACCTCAACAAGCAAAAGCAACTTTACGGCAAACTTCAAGAAATCGTTGCTAAAGAAGTACCAATGACATTCCTCGTTTACAGAAAGCAAGCATTAGCTGTAAGCAAAAATGTTAAAAACGTCCGTATTGTTGACCTTTTAGGCTTCAACACTGGCTTCCCAACTTGGGAGTTGACTAACTAATATTTTCTAAGGGGTATGCGAAACCATCGCATACTCCTTATTTAAGGGATTTTGAGGGATTTGAAGGAGGAAAGGCCGGATGTTGAAATATACCGTCCGACGATTATTGGAAGCGATTCCACTCGTCTTTTTGGTCACAATCATTGCCTATTTAATTATCAATATGGCTCCTGGTGACCCAGTTAACATGTTTATTAACCCTGAAACTTCTAGTCCTATGGACATAGAAGCAATTCGTCAGTCTTTAGGACTCGACAAACCACTTCCTATACGCTACCTTATTTGGCTTAAAGGTGTTCTTACAGGAGATCTAGGTAAGTCTTTCCAACATGCAACACCTGTTACTGAAATGATTTTGGAAAGAATGCCTAACACATTAGTTTTGGCTGTTTCTGCAACGATTTTATCCTTTGCAGTTTCTATACCTGCCGGAATCTTTTCGGCCATCAAGCGAAATACTTGGGTAGACTATTTCTTCTCTACAATCGCATTTATCGGTATTTCATTGCCCGCCTTCTGGTTTGGCTTGATGCTTATTCTATTATTTAGCTTAAAACTTCAGTGGTTGCCATCAGGCGACATGAGAAGTAACTTCGATCAATTTATTTTAGCAGATCGACTTAAACACTTAATTCTTCCATCTCTTGTACTGGGCATGGGCGGTATGGCATCTCAAATGCGTTACATGCGCAGTTCAATGCTAGAGGTTATTCGCCAGGATTACATTCGTACAGCGCGCTCTAAGGGTTTAGCTGAAAACGTTGTCATCTTTGGCCACGGTCTCAGAAATGCATTGTTGCCAATCATCACACTACTAGGTCTCATTATTCCAGGTCTGTTCTCTGGCGCAGTAATCACCGAGACGATCTTCTCATGGCCAGGTATGGGACGTTTGGGTATAGAGGCGACATTTATGCGCGACTATCCAGTGCAGATGGGTGTAATTCTAATGGCGTCAGTTTTAGTTATCTTCGGTAGCTTATTGGCAGACATCGGTTACGCTCTTGCGGATCCCCGCATTAAGTACAATTAATTGGAGGCACCCGTGAGCGATAATAAAGCAAAAGTAACAGATACAAATGTCAATGCGGAAAGTTTTGACTATAGCGATACCTTTCAGGCAAAGCTAAAAATATTCTGGAAGCGATTGAGAAAGAACAAATTTGCCGTTTTAGGTTTAATTGTTCTTACAATCCTCTATTTATCAGCGGCGTTTGCGCCACTATTAACACCTTACTCTATGGAAGGTGAGGCGGCGGATATCTTAATGACAGATAGACCTCCAACTTATACTTCTTACACCGACTTAGACTGGGAAGGTAACGATACTGTTTACCCACCTAACTATTTTGGTCGAGATGAGCTTGGTCGTGACGTATTTGCAAGAACACTCTATGCAGGTCGTATTTCTCTAACAGTTGGTTTTGTCTCAGTTGGTATTTATATCACTATAGGCACAATCTGGGGCGCTATCGCTGGTTACTACGGCGGTTGGGTAGATAATATGATGATGCGTATTGTAGATGCTATAATGGCGATGCCAATTATGCTTCTACTTATCACAATCATGGCACTCTTTACGCCAAATATCTTTAACGTTATGATCGTAATCGGTATAACCGGTTGGACCGGTATCGCGCGTTATGTACGCGCTGAGTTCTTAAGTCTTAAGAAACGCGACTTTACAGAAGCTGCGCGCTGTATTGGAGCAAAAGACTCTAGAATTATCTTCAGACATATTTTGCCTAACGCTGTTGCACCAATTATTGTTGCGGCAACAATGGGTATTGCAGGTTCTATTCTTACAGAATCAACGCTCAGCTTCTTAGGCCTTGGTGTTCAACCACCAACAGCCAGCTGGGGGAACATGCTAACAAACGCACAGGAGCTTAGCACAATGGTATCAGCACCTTGGAAGGCATTCTACCCAGGTATGATGATCTTTATCACTGTGTTGTCGTTCAACTTCTTTGGCGACGGTCTCCGAGATGCACTTGACCCAAGACTTAAACAATAGGTAGAGGTGTGACATGGAGAAACTGTTAGAAGTAAAAAACCTTAGAACGTATTTCTTTACAGAAGACGGCGTGGTTCCTGCAGTTGATGGTGTGAGTTTTCATATCAATGCAGGCGAAACATTAGGCGTTGTAGGCGAGTCTGGTTGTGGTAAAAGCGTTACTTCAATCTCAATCTTAAGACTTGTACCAAACGTATCTGGCAAAATAATGGAAGGCTCAGAAATACTCTTCCAAGGTAAAGACCTATTAAAGCTTACTGAAAAAGAAATGCGAGATATTCGTGGTAACGATATTTCTATGATCTTTCAGGAGCCAATGACATCTTTAAATCCAGTAATGAAGATTGGCAAGCAGTTAAGCGAAGTTTTGATTCTTCACCAGAAGAAGACAAAGCAAGAAGCCCTTACAATTGCAATCGACATGCTTCAACTAGTTGGTATTTCAAGACCAGAAAAAATTGTTCACGAGTACCCACATTCATTATCTGGTGGTATGAGACAGCGTGTAATGATTGCAATGGCACTTGCATGTAATCCGCAACTTTTGATTGCTGATGAACCAACTACTGCCCTTGACGTTACAATTCAGGCTCAAATTCTTCAGTTAATGAGAAAATTGAAAGCTGACTTTAACGCTTCTGTCATGCTTATTACGCATAACTTAGGTGTTGTTGCTGAAACATGCCAACGCGTTATCGTAATGTATGCTGGTAAAGTAGTCGAAGAAGGTAGTGTGTACCAAATTTTCGAAGAAGCGCAACATCCTTACACACAAGGTTTGTTGAGATCGGTACCAAGAATTCACACGAAGACAGAAGTTCTCGATTCAATTCCTGGTTCAGTTCCAAACCCATTGAGAATGCCAAAAGGTTGCCGATTCGAGCCGCGTTGCACAAAAGCTATGCCAATTTGTAAAGAAAAGCAGCCTGAGCTGACAATTCTAGGGGAAGAGAGAACAGTTCGTTGCTTCCTTTATGAAGGAGGGCAAAAATAATGATTCACGAAGTTAAAGAAACGAAATTACTTGAGGTAAAAAATCTTAAGAAGTACTTCCCGATTAAAGGTGGTATGTTAAATAGAACAATTGCCAACTTAAAAGCCGTAGACGATATCAGCTTCTATATTAAAGAAGGTGAGACACTGGGTATTGTTGGTGAGTCAGGCTGTGGTAAGTCAACTACTGGTCGTGCTGTTCTTCGTTTACACGAAGCTACTGCTGGCGAAGTATACTTCCAAGGTCAAGATCTTTACAAACTCAACAACGAGCAGTTGCGCTTAAAAAGACGCGACATGCAGTTGATCTTCCAAGACCCTTATTCATCGCTCAATCCGCGTATGACTGTTGGTGATATCATCGGTGAACCTATCGATATTCACGAACGCATCTCTCGCGATAAAAAGCTCGAGCGCGTTAAGGAACTCCTTCAGTTAGTTGGCTTAAGCCCATACCATGTACGTCGCTACCCACATGAGTTCTCAGGTGGACAAAGACAACGTATCGGTATTGCGAGAGCACTTGCACTTAATCCGAAGTTTATCGTATGTGACGAGGCGGTTTCTGCACTTGACGTTTCTATTCAAGCACAGGTCGTCAACTTATTCCAAGAACTACAATCTCAGTTTAAGCTCACATATATGTTCATTTCTCACGACTTAAGCGTCGTTAAGCACATTTCAGATCGTATCGGCGTAATGTACCTCGGTAAAATGGTTGAAATGTGTGAAACTGAAGAAATGTTCAAAAATCCGATTCACCCTTATACACAGGCATTGCTTTCTGCAGTTCCTGAGGCAGATCCAAGACGTGTTCCAGATCGCATTATCCTCGAAGGCGATGTACCTTCACCGGTTAACCCACCTAGAGGTTGCGTATTCCATACACGTTGCTCGTATTGCATGCCAATTTGCCGCGAGCAGATGCCAGAATTTAAAGATGCAGGTAAAGAGCACTATGTTGCTTGCCATCTTTTGGATCAAAAGTAGCCACTTGATCTTCTAGTCACAGTGGAACCACATCATGCCAATGATGAACAGGGCTGTCTCCGCCAATATGGTGGAGACAGCCCTGTTTTGGTGTGGATCATTTGCATTATTCTGACAATATGGGGCAAGAGAGATATCCATCGATACGATTTAAAATTTCAATACCTGTAAGACTTTCAATCTCATATGCGGAATCTGTTGTGCTAATGGCCAGGGCCTGTTTTAGACTTCCTTGTAAAATCAGCTCGCGGCTCACGTATGGCATTTGTGTAAGCTCTAGACGAATCAACACATCTGCCAGCAAAAAATGTTGCGCGAGACGGTGTAGCACGGGATTAACATAGATGCCCTGATTGAATGTGGACTGTTTATCAAAAAAGCCACTTTCAACTAATGTACTTAAACTCACTTGCGAACTTTGTAAGTCAATTGCTTCTAAACCAAGAGAGGTCTTTAATGTAGCTACAATGCCACTGGGTGCAGGTGCATGTAAGACGGTCTGTAACTCATCGAGGTGAATCAACTGTGCGTCTTCTTGGGCTTGCCCGTCTGCATGTGGTATTGAAACCAGTGGCAGTAGAGTCTTTATTCTTCTCAACCTCAATATATCAATTACACTTAAAAGGATTGTAAGTTCATCTTTACTAAGGGCAGATTTAAATGTAGAGACCTTTTGAAAGGAAACGCCTGTTTGATTGGAAATCTCCTGTCTTACAGATGCAGCTTCTGTATCGTAAATCGAAATGACAACATCAGTATCTAAAAACTCAAGTAAAATGCGCTGCTGATCGCTAGCATATACAGCTTTATAAAGCTTTCCCTCTGGATATTGCAAACTAAAGTGGGATGATCGACTAGGAAAGGCTAGAATATTCAGGACCACCATCATGCCATCAACAGGACGTTCAAGAGTGCCTTGGTGCGAGTCTTCGGTGGCTGAAAAGAGCTGCTTTGATGCTAGTTGGGCTTTAATGCGATAAAGTTCAGTATCGTCTAATGGTTCGCGGTAACGCTTAAAGATACTTTCTGGCGAGACTTCTTCAAACAACATTGAAAAATAGCGCATTTCATCATTTGTAAATTGCATAAGGTCTCCAATTGTTAAGATAGATTAGATGTATTTTTTAGTAAAGTAATAAACTGCTCTGTGTCTAAACACTTGTGGGTGATGTGGGAATCACTTTGAATATCAAACCAGTGGAGATTTTCAGCTGTTAAAATTGCCATACCACTGAGCAAGATACCGCTTAGGTCTTGAATCACTAGGCTAAAGGTATCCTTTTTAAATGCGGCGCATTCTAACCCGAAGTACAATGTTTCACCACCGTAAATAAAGCCCTGTTCTTTTGAATCTTCGCCTCCACTATTACTTAACAGCCCCATGTTAATGAGCACATCAAGGTGCTCACCATTAAAAGCAACTTCTGTTTTATCGCGCCATGGCCCGCAGTGTATGCCAAATGGTACAAGCCATCTTAAATCTGTAGCCTCACAGCCCTTCTTTAGAAGGGCGAAGAAATCGGAAGCGTCGATATAATTGCCACCAAAGTATCTGTAATTAATGAGTTCATACAAATAGGCATGTTGATAACAGTCTAGAGTATGAAGGAAAAGGAGAAAGGATTCTTTAGTAAATGTCCCCTTTAGTGGATCCGAGGGCACATAGTCCCCTGAGATATTTTTGCTGAATAGGTAGTAATCGTAGAATGACGATATGCTCGAGAAGCATATAAGTGTCATTTGACCATCAGCGTTGTTCTGAACCCATACGGTCTGCATGGTGTCTGAGATGGATTTACAATAAATAGCGCTAGCATATGAGCCATCTAAAGCGCTATTGCCTTTGAACTCAATCTTCAGTTCAGGTGTAGTTAGCAGCTTAAGAACCTTTACAAAATCCTTGTCGTTCATAAGTGATTGGGTACTATCTAAAAGGCTTTCTTTTGCAATGAGCGCTTTTTTAATTGGAGAGAGGGTATTGATAAAGTCAATACCAAGACTCTCAATTGCTGTATAGAGTTGACCTATACTTATTGTAAACACAAGATTGTTAGATAGAGCAGCAAAAGTAGATATTCTCATGATTGTCCACCGTCCTTAAATGTTTGCGACTTGACATATTGTTTGACAATACTCTTTGAGGCAGAAAAGCCAGTACCAGCCCCTGAGCCTTTTTTTACACCTTTTAAAGACTCAATTTGCCCACCAATTTTGTTTGCTAAATCCTTTGCATCGGCGAATCCAAGCTTCTGAAGTTGTTTGGTTCTTGCGGCAGGTGAAAGGGCGGTATCTTCTGCAATTTTAATCGCTTGCTTCATGTCGTAAGGGAGAGGCTTCACGTTATATCCAGCCTTTTGATAGGCATCATTTAGCTTATCTGCCATCTTACCCATTTTAGAAAGTTGAATCATACCCTCTGCTTCATTCATAACGTTGCCCTTATTGAAAAATTTATTGATTTTGAAACTCTCCATTTGAGCGAGCTGTTGTGCATCGGATAGTTTTGCACCAGGAGTGCCTTTGAGAATTTTTTCTACCGCCGATACGTGGTCTTTGCTTTGGAACTTGCTAAAATCTTTGCTGGACTCAGGATTGAACACATCCGTGACCTCCTGATTGTGTTTGTCAGAAATTGTCTTTATGCGTTGTTCTTCAGTCATGTTTTTCCAATTTACATCGGGCATGTCTTTTGCAGCTTTGTCGATATCCACTTTTCCATCCTTAAGATATCCTGCATTTTGAGCGAATTTTTCCTGGTATATTTTTTGAACCTTATCTGCAGGCACTTCAATGTATTCCTTCACTACCTTATTCCCATTTGCATCGAGTAAATAGTTCCCCTGCTTATCTGTTGCAAAGACTTTAACGCGTCCGTAAACGTCATTATCGGCGTTAATCGGCGAAGAGAAGCCGCCATTGGGATCTTTTGGCGTGCGAATTTGCACAAGTTCTACCTCGTAGCCATCTTTTGGCACCCCTTTGATTCCAGGTACAAGGTTTGGATCCTTGCTTAAAGCTTCGACAGTTGCATTGTTTGTAGGGGTATACAGTTTTTTCTCAAGCTGATCTTGATATTTTGTTTGAAGCTCAGGTTTGAGTTTCTTCATATCTCTAGGGACCCCGGTATCGCGTAGCGTTTTTGCCAGTTCGCTTTCGCTAAGTTCCTTACCGCTTTGCAAATTATCGGTAACTTCTTTTACGGTCTTTTTAACATCACCTTGATATTTAATGTATTCGGCATTTGCTTTAACGAGCTTTGGATCTGGTATAGCATCTTTTAACGTGCTCTTGCCTGACGCACCCTCAATAAGATCTTTGACCTTTTTCTCTGCACCCTCAGCGACATCTTTAATAGCCTTTCCTACAGGCTTATTGCCGACATCCATCACTTTCTTCATTCCTTTAGATGCTTGATCTCCAGCCCATTCAAAGAATTCTTTAGCACCTTGCTCGCCAAGCTCAGACTTAACAAGGGACTTTCCAATTTTTCCAAGACCTTTACCCATGACTCCAGCGCCTTCTCCAAGTGCTTCGCCGAGTACAAATTTTCCTGTTGCGGCGAGTACAACTAACTCCTCTTCTGAGATATTGTCGATGTTGTATCCCTTGCTTTTCAGATAAGCCTTCGTCTTATTGGCAAAATCAGATTCGTACATCTTTTTCATATCGAGTAATGCTTCAGCAGGTGATAGGACCCATTCTGAGGCGCCACCAGTTGCAATGGCGAGTCCGATTCGACCAGCCATGCCACCGTAAGATTCTCCTGTAATTACATCTTCGACACCGTTTTTGAATGTATTTGCGGCGATACTCATATTGGACCCATACAAATCATTCTCAAAATTCTTTTGCGCCTCAGACATAGTACGGCCTGTATTTCTGCCATTAAGAACGGTGAATGCTTTTTTGCGCTCTGCTTGAACTTCTTCGTAGGTCATTTTTCCAGATGTGAACTTATCAATTAAATCGTTGTATTTAGCGGTAACATCGCCAACACCAGGGGCAGGAGGCGTAATGCCAAAAGACTGATCGCGCTCCTTTTGAAGTTTCGACAATAGATTGGTCTTTAAATCTGCTTTTTTCTGCTCTTCAGCGAGATACTTGTCGAACGCTGTATCACGTGTTTCGAGCTTTTTACGCTGTTCTTCTAAGAAATCGCGAGTTTTGCCAAATTCAGGTAAAACATCTCGCTCATATCGAGACATATCGAAGTCATTCCCCGAAGATTCAACAGTCCAAGTATCTGTATCTTCGTTATAGATTACATTTTCTTTGCGACCAGTATGATCCACTACGAGCTCTACGGAAAACGGCTCTTTAAGGGGATTGTGTTCGGCATTTTGCTTGGCTTTAAGATAATCAATATAATCTTGATACTCCTTGTGCAAAGACTGAGAGTTAGGGTTATTAGGATCTGAAGATGCTTGGCTACTTTTTAGATTTTGCTCCCATTCGTCTATTTCAGCTTGCAAAGGATCTGTCTGAGCGGTATCATCCTTTGAACCGGGTTGATCTAGCTCTGACTCTTCGTGTTGCTCACTATTAGAGCTTTCATAGTCATCAGGTGCTTCGCTGTAATCATCAGAAGCTTCACTATAGTCATCAGATGATTCGCTTTGGGCAGGTACATAGTCAGAGCCACCTGGCTTTTCGTTATCGCCTACCGATACCGAATCACCCTCGTCGGGTTCGTCGGTATTTCCCATAGCCTCGGCTAGAATTGCCCAAGCCCTGGATTCTTCTTCGTCGATAAGTCCTTTGCCAAGAGAATTGTTGGCATCAGCCATTGCTTGTTCTCCGACGCTGAGTTTAGGTTTACTTGCAGCTTCTTTTTTCTCTGCTTTTTCTTTTTCGAAAGCCGTTTTAATCAAATGGCCAGCAAGACTAATCGCCGAAGGGAAAATTAAGCCAATTGCAAGTTGGCCAGGTTTGTCTGGTCCAGGTATTCTGCCTGCACTGACGCCTGCTTTTGTCAGGGCTTGAGTGACATAGGTGGGTAAATCCACGCGCACGCGGTTGCCTTTTCCAACAACCTTATAGACGTTGTAGTCAGCGCCTTTTTCTTTTGTTGCAGCCCGATCGTAGGTTGCAGAACCATCTACACTGACGGTGATATTGCCCTGCGACCGTTTAAATGTGACCGTGTCTGTTGTGCCAATACGCGATTTCATTGGCGTGTTCATAAAATCTGCATTGAAGGTGAGCACAGCTTCAACACTATCAGCAGTACGGGATTTTACATCGGCCATAAGCGCATAGGGAGCACCTTCATATTTTGTGGTAATTTGAAGTTTTTCGCCCTGGTCAATGACTGCAAATTCGTGATCTTTTAAGGAAAAAGAACTCTTTGAATCGGGAGAAGGCATAAACATCAAAGACATGGTCTTGTACGAGTCGACAAACAACTTATAGGTACCAGTGACGCCTAATTGGGGCTCTATAGCAGGCGATGTGGAGATGTAAATGTCGGGCTGCCCCTGGGCATTGGTGAGCACATTTTGTGGTTTGTCGTACTCGATGATATAGGAGCCAGGTGCTAAAACGGTATTGGGCTTGCTCACGGCGAGTCCTTGTGGGTAGCCGCCGATTGTCTCTGTATTTGCTTGCGAGATGTAGACCACTTCTCCTTTGTCATCTCGTATTACAAATTGTCCGGCGGAAAGCGAAGAATCACTAGGCTTTAAAGCGGCACTGTTTTGACCACTCATTTGCTGTTTAGAGGTGTTGAGTAGAATTTCATCGATTCTTGTAACAGCATCGAGCTTGAGAGCGAAGGGTGCGCTCATTGCGGGATTATTTTCCCATCCCTTAGCATAGTCAAGGGGCGTACTTTCATCAAAACTACTCTTTAAATCGGAATTTCCTTTTGGGCCATAAGCATCTTCGTCTACGCTGATTAAGATTTGCGAGGCTTCATATGCTTCAAGCGCTTCGTAATATTTATCCATGGCAGATGAGAGACGACCGGTAATCATCCAAGCGCCACCATAACCTGTTTCCTTGTTGATAATTAGGTGCTCAATTTCGCTGAGATAGACGTAATAGGTACCTTTCTTTAGAGGGATTCGCTCCGTACTTGCATCGCTCTTATACTCTAGAGTGATATATTCGAGGGTACCTTTTTCGAACTTATCCGCATCGAAACCACCAAAGGGCTTTAGCTTGAGCGGGCCAATCACAGACCCAGTATTGGCATTCTCAATCCATGCATTGATCGATTCTGGATATCCTAGGTACATCGTTGCTCCACGTTGCAGATCAGAAGTTTCGAATAGATATTCTGCTGAAAATTGAGAGAGGTCGTAGTTCGTACGCACACTAAATTTAGCAAGGGCCTGCTTTTCTAGAACATCTGCAGGTAATGTGGCACTCATCTCACTGTAATCGATTTTATAGGGTCCACTGTAATAGCTAGAAAGAGAATGTACGCCTTCGTAATAAAATGGCCCAGAGAACCAAGGACCGTTGATGTGCACAGCTTGTTCATAGGGTTTGTCCGGTGGTTCCTCTTTGCCAACAAGCGCTTTGCTATCTCCGTAAACACCTGAACCGAAGGGCATAATGATCATTAGGAGAATAAGTAGACGCGTAATATGGGCCAGAATTGGCCGACTATATTGAGAGTATTTTAAATTCTTCTTCACCTAAAGCCTCCTTAGTTTACGCCGAAAAAGCTCTTGACAAGGGACGCACCACCTTCAAGAAAACCTGGCGCATGAACTAAAAACGGTATTCCCATCGTCCATAAAGTTGAAAAAACCCATGCCATGCCAGATGTGATAAGCGTATTTTTGAGCTTGGGTTTACCTGTGAGTTTACTAAACTCCATGCCTGCAGCCGTACCTATGGCAGTGACGCCTGTAGTCACAAAGCTCGTAGTGAGGGTCCAACCAAACCATAGCGTACTTAATCCCGCTAAGAAGGCGAAAGGCAGTATAAATAGACCACCGAGAGCGACGGCCTTTTCGATGGGGGATTTTCCTATTTCCCTTTTTAGTTTGATATTTAGCAACCTTAGTGCACGGTGCATAAAGCCCTTACAAAGAAGGCTGTAAATAAACCCGACTAAGCAGCCGAACCCAATAACATACAAATTTAAAGGGTCATTAGGGCGATAGAATGCCAATACACCCAAAAACATAAAACCGAGATGTCTAAGAAGATTCATGGCCCCTCCTTATGAAATGTACTGTAGTGCTTGCCAAGCAAAGAGAATGGCAGCGCCGACAAGTGTGGTAAGGACTACTGCGAGCACTGTGTCGCCTTTTGTGGCGGTGCGCAAGCTAATCATCAATGGACCCAGCGACCAAAGTACACCTGTGGCACCAAATGCCAATGCAGTCTTCCATCCGAGCAAAAGCGAGAAGCAAAGACCTACTATTCCATAGATAAGCGTCGCGCCATAACTTAGGCAAGCGAGAGATATACTTTCTGTGAGCTTAAGCGTTCCTTTTTTTAGACGAATAATAGGCCATATGAGAAGACCAATTAATGGGATGACTATCGCGCCAAAGGCGAGTCCAAGAACCAGTTGAATCAATACATAGGTAAGCGGCTCTTGTCCGGTTTTATATAAATCTAGACCCGTTTGAATAAAAAAAGTGCCAAATGCCAGACTGGATATCAGTAGCGACACAAACCATGGGAAGTGCGATAGACCGGATTCGATTGCAGCCTTTGGATTCATCATCATGGTCAAAATCATGGAAATTGGATTTTTGCTTGGCACTGTTGTCGACGGCGGAAGTTGATTTAGTGAAGTGCTGTCTTGCATCAGTGGGCTCCTTTCTGTATGTAGTGATTGAGAATCAACGATTATCATATGTATATTTTATACCTTTTTTAAATAAAGATATGCTGTTTTTAAGAAAAAATTCAGGGAATTTCATGCTATAATAAACAAAGAAAAGAGGGGGGAGATTATGTTAAAGAAAATTCTCATCGTAGACGATGCGATGTTTATGCGTAAATTATTGAAAGACATATTTACGGCTGCAGGCTATGAAGTAGTGGGCGAAGCCGAAAATGGTCAAGAGGGGTACGAAAAGTTCTGTACATTAAGGCCAGACCTTGTGACAATGGATATTACAATGCCCGAAGTAAATGGTCTAGATGGCCTATTGCGCATTATGACATTCGATCCATCGGCTAAAGTAGTGATGTGTAGTGCCATGGGTCAAGAGAAAATGGTTACAGATGCCATTATGCGAGGAGCTAAAGGTTTTTTAGTCAAGCCCTTCGACAGAGAACGCGTGGTTGCAGAGGTTGAGCGAATCTTAAAGTGAATTTTACATATACCGGAAAATAAGACACCGCATTAAATATTTCGTGATGCAAAGTATTTTAATTTCTTGTATAATAAAGCTCTATAGAAGGAGTTATTAAATTATGAAATTAAAAGACTATCTTGCATTGCTGGGCACAATGATTGTGGTAGCGGTGCCTGCGATCATTGAAATGAGCTTAAATACGGGTTTAATGGTGGCGGATACTTTAATGGTTAGCCGCTTAGTGGGGAAAGAAGCGCTTTCGGCAGTAGGTGTAGCGAACAGCGTTATGTACACCCTAATTTTTGTCTTTACAGCATTTAACACAGGTGCAGTGGCAATGATTAGCAGAAGTTATGGTGAAAAAGATCTGGGAAAGGCCAAGGAAATTGCAAATCTTAATTTGGTGTTAAATGCAGGTATCGGTATAGTGGTCATGTTTCTCGCTTACATCCTAAGAAATGTGCTATTTATGCCCTACGATATTTCACCAGAAGTGCGTAGCCAAGTTTACATTTACTACGACATCGTCATGCTAGGAATGGCATTTCAATTCGTTTCCTTTGCCTTTGCATCGATTTCAAGAGGTGTTGAAGACACCAGAACCCCAATGATGATTACCCTTGTTGCAAATATCGTGAATGTGGTATTTAATTACCTTTTAATCGAAGGGGTATGGATCTTCCCACAACTCAAGGTTGCCGGTGCTGCATGGGCAACCACGCTATCGCGCGTCGTGGCAGTAAGCATCTATATCTGGATGTTTTATGGGGGAAAGCACAAGCTCAAGCTATTGTGGCGTGAACTTAGGCTTAAGACAACGTATTTAAAAACGCTGTGGCGTATTGCTTATCCTGGAGCTGTTGAGCAGTTTTTAATGCAAACTGCGTTTTTGGTTGCAGGTATTATTATTACAACTCTAGATACCGATTCAGAAGCGCTTTTTAGAATCCTTCTCAATATTGAGTCGACTAGCTTTATGCCTGCTGTTGGAATCTCCATAGCTGCAGCGACACTGGTTGGAAAATCACTCGGCGAAAAACAGATAGAAAAAGCATATGCAATCGGCAAGCTTGCTGGCATCGTCGGGATCTTATGGGGCGTGATTATTGGACTGGTATTTATTGCAGTGCCCTCGCAATTGGTGTGGCTATTTACAGATGACCAGTCAATTATTGCAATTGGTGTAGGTGTTATGTTCTTTTTAGGGGTCAATCAACCACTTTTAAACTTCAACATCGCCATGTCGGGAGCCCTTAGAGGTGCCGGCGATACAAACGCAATTATGAGGCTAACTGCCATGCGTTTATGGCTGTTATTTGTACCGCTGACCTATATTTCAATCGTGTGGTTAAATCACGGTGTTTCAGGCCTGTGGTACGCTGAAATCGCCTCTTTTATTATTTTTAGCGCTGTAATGTATCGGAGATTTGCAAGTAAAAAATGGGCAGAAATCGCGATTTAGAGGAGGCCCTATGCGCTATATACGTTGGTCAATTGCAGCGGTTGTCATCCTGTCCCTCATTGTAGGGTATCAGTTCGGATACCTAGTTGGGCCAGACCCCTTCGTCAGCGCAACGTACAATCAGCAGTGGTCATCGTCTACTTCTAATGCTTATATTCAAACATTAAAAGCCAATTCAAAAGTATGGGGTTTAGGCCAACAGTTAATCGCCTATCATAGTCTAGACCGCGATTACCCGTGGTATGTGGATCAGGGAACCACAGGCATCCACAGCAATGACAACTGTGGGCCAAGTGTGGTTTCAATGGCTATAAAGTGGTATCATCAGAAGTCTGAATTATCCGCGGACTGGGCGAGACTCTATAAAAGACCCTGGGGCGGATGGTGGTATGCCAAAGACATAATGGCGATTCTAGAGAAATTTGAAGTGCCATACGATCAAATCTCAGTTTCGAAAATATCCCATTTGGTCACCTTGCTTCAAAATGGAAGATTACTTATTACATGCAACACGATGGGGCAGATACCGCGAGGCGATGTCGATAGCCGAATCAATAGATTTTACGATTTCGATAGTGGACACTTTCTGGTGATTAAAGGTTATGTTCAAGTAGATGAAACCCTTTATTTTCAAGTGCTTGATCCTAATAATTGGTCGAGTTTTAACAACGATGGCACACCCAAGGGGCGAGATCGATATTATGAGGCAAAAGCGTTGCTTAATGCAATCCAAGTCTGGTATCCCTATGTAATTGCCATCGATGCGAAAGTCAATTAGCACCATATAAATTTTACAATATCGAAACATATGTCGATAATGATTATCAAAGGATGGGGTTTACCCCATCCTTTTTTACTTAGTAAAGCGGATAACAGTTGAAAACGCTAGATAATGAAGTCCCATATACTTTTCTAGCAAAGAAGTTAAAAGTACATGAGAGAAGTGTGAATAAAATGTGAACGGAATTGTCATA